>PAJC01000094.1 GCA_002705165.1 Planctomycetaceae bacterium
GTATCGTTACCGTCGGACACGCGGATGCCCCAGCGATTTCCGCCAAAGCCCATGGAAGCGTGCAGCCAATGCTCACTGAAACGCCCGTTTTTATCGAGACGCCACGATATCTTTGATTCTGGAAATCTCAAATCAACAGTCATTTCCGGTTTAGGATCCCAGCGGATACCCAATGCCGGCAAGATACCAATGTCTACCTGATTAAGATGTACGATGCCGTATGACAACGTGAGGTCATGAGATTCCAGTTGTTTCGTAATTAGAGCCATTCCAAACATACCAAAGGTATTGGTGGTAGCCTCAAAATCGCCTAGGTAGCTGGGCCGAACATTGATGAGTAAGTTGCTTCTATCAGAAAGCGGCTTTTTAAAGAAGAGAGAGGAACTTAGTTCGTATAGATCACTTCGTTTAAATCCCTCGGCTGGTAGTGTCAGCACATCATTTCTAAAAGAGATTTCGGTCGCAAGAATGTTTTCAAAGTTCCCCAGTGGTATACCAGTTCCAATTTCTGTAGCAAACCACCGGTGGGTGCTGGAGTTTCCTGAGTCGGTAAAATAACCGGAGGATACAGCTAGTCGTTGCAGAGCTTGTTTCTTAAATCGACGTAACGGTTCCTCCTGAAGCAAGAGACTTAACTCATCATCGCCCTCAGCGGCATCTTTGATGAATCCTGTCGGGCCTTGCTGAGTTTGAGCCCAGGCACTATTGACAAAGAATAGCACTACAGTAAGCAGGATCGCACTAGAGTATTTCTCAGGCAAAGTTTTCAATTATTTCAGTGAGAACATGAGGGGTTGGCAGTGTAGGGAAAGTAATACGTTTCGTCGGTCTTAGTAAAGGCTAAAAGCACTGTATTTTCGTAGGAATGCTTGCTAAGTTAATTTACTTCCAAATCTTGAATCAAAGGACCTTTTTAGCGATGCCACGACTAAGCACTCTATTTTGTTACGTAGTCGGCCTAATGTATCTTGGTTTAGGTTTGTGGTGTGCCATATCACCGGAGGAAACCGCCGCGGTGGTAGGCTTTGAATTAATNGGGGGAGCNGGGATGTCAGAATTCCTAACNGTCTATGGTGGACTCGAAATTGGGATGGGAATGACTTTTTTGTTNCCATTTTTTGGAGCGCGTTTTCTTGATTACACNTTGTTAGTTTGTGTGTTGATTCATGCCAATCTGGTNATTTTTAGAACATTGAGTTTCGTATGTTACAGCGATATAGGTTCTGGCACCTATAAGCTTGCAATTGGTGAATGGGNTATTTTCCTCCTTGGNGTNATGCTCTATCGGGGGTTGCAAAAATCTTCCGNCCCCAAAANGAACAGTTAAGAGATCGCGATTTACTGTGGTAATGATAANATTNGGTAATCGGAGATTGTAATGAGTGAAGAATGTAGAGATAAGCGNTTCTTCGTCTTATCGAAAAAGCGAATTATGATTTGGGCTTTCGGTTTATTGCTGCTCACCTCGCTTGGCAAGCTTGTGGCCTATGAAATCCTTGGAGCCAATCAGTTAAGAAATCGTNTTGGTCGGCGAGTCGTTTTCCCATCTGNTTTATTGAAGAATAGCCCGAGAGAACTTNCCGAGAGATANGGCTATTTGAAAAGTATGAAATATCGGATGAACGCTCGTTTGGGATTCTTTGACTTGGAGCTACATTGTGAAATTCCTCAGCAAGCAGACCGACCAGCCGGCGAAATCATGGTAGGTTTATCTCCACGTGAGACACTTGATCTGTTGATTGTCACCAATAAAACGGCTGGCTTACCACCGGAGCAGTTTTTGAGCGAAAATGAAATCCCCNTTCCCTAGTGGAGCGTGAGTTATAAGGTGTTTAGATGTAACCGGCTCAGCGACTTGATCCAAAGGAACTTCAGATATGTTAATGCGATTAATTATTCCGACTTTGTTCATCATGATTTCTTCTCAGGTGTTTGCNGGTACCGGATATGAAGTGACTGTTAAGACGGATGAAGAGACCAAATCTTATATGGTNATATTTGGCGGTGGGAGATTNTTTGAGCAGCACACGGGATTCGATCCGGNCACCAAAANNTTTGTGTATCTNAGATGGTNNCGAGCAGAAGAACCACCTAAACCAGTGGCTAAAATATGGAAGCACGATACGGGAGAAATTATTCAGTTATTCAAGTTTCCGAACGCAAAGAATCCACTCCCGGTCATCCCCTCGATCAAAGCGATGAAGGTCTGTCCGTTTACAGGGAGTCAGGAGTTGAAAGCGGTTCCACGGNTAGCCATTGATTAGCAACGGTTTAAAGGTATCGCGGGCAGTAATGGTTAGATTGGTTTNGTGAAAGTTGCATGGCTTTGCTGCGAGCCGGCATTTGTTTTCCGTGAGAAATGNACACGGATTTAGCCAGATAGTAAAGGCTCAAGGGCCCCTGTTCTTGATGAAAGATAATTACCTATGGTCTATGGAAAATGGATTTCTCTGATGCTGGTTGGACTGTTGTTCCCCGGCACAACAGTAAGTTTAAAGAGTGATAAAGTCTTAGAGAATATTCCGGTGGTTGCTCATCGAGGAGCTTCTAAAGCTGCTCCTGAGAATACGCTTCCAGCATTTGAAAAAGCTTGGCTCCAAGGGGCAGACGCAATTGAAGGAGACTTTCATCTCACGGCTGACAATGAGATTGTCTGTGTGCATGATGCTAACATTCGTCATTACACACAAAAAGATATTGAGGTGAGAGATCTAACGTTGGCTGAATTGAAGAAACTGGATTTCGGTCGATGGCATGATAAGCAATTTGCCGGAACAAGAATCCCGACATTCAAAGAAGTTGTTGCGACCATTCCCAAAGGCAAACGGATTTTTATTGAGATCAAAAGCGATGCTCAGTTGGTACCCCATCTTATCCACCAGATTCGAAATAGCTCTTTGGAATTACAACAGATAGTGATTATTTCTTTTCATAAAGATGTGATTAAGGCTGTTGAAGATAAATGGCCCGAACTCAAAACGTTTTGGTTGACTAGATTCAAAACAAACGAGCGTGGACAACTGGATCCTGCACCGACGACGGTCCTTCGTACGCTGGAGACTTTGGGAACAGATGGATTGAGCACCCATTTTGAAGGGCTTACCAGTGAGCTTGTGAAATCATTCCAAAAGGCCGGATACGAATATCACGTTTGGACCGTCGATGAGATTCCAAGAGCCAAGGCCCTTATCGAGATGGGGGTCCAATCGATTACCACCAACGTACCCGGAGAAATTCTTAAAGCGATTCGGGGTTCTTTGGAATAAATCCATTCAACTTAAGGAACGATTGCGAATGGCTAAGTACATCATTCGGATACTAACAGTCGTTGCAGTGATTCCGAGTATCGAATAGAAGATTCGAAAGGCTACAGCATTATTAACCGGCTCGAAAGTTGCCAAAAAGCCAAACAGACAAAAAGCACTGATCACCAGAGCATTGAATGAGATTAAAAGCCGGCTGTGTTTTTCCATTCCCACGACTCCTTGAATTCCCTAAAAGAACGATCAGCGAGATCGGCCTTTTAGTTTTTCCCAAAGACTTCTTTTCGGCTCTTTGGGACCGGTGATAATCTGGGTTTTCATTCTCTTAGCCAATTCATAAACGGCATTTCCTAATGACATTCTCTGTTCTTCAGCCTCTCCTAAAGCAAGTAGATAGAAATCGTTCCAACTTCCCATTCCGCCGTAGATGGAGTGGATGTAATCAATCGCCTTCAGACGCTGGCGATTAGATTTGGAGTTGCCGATAGCTTGGGCAAAGTTTGAATAAATTTGTTCCCAATTGCTCTCGTTGTGCTCTCGTAGTAATACCACCATTTCCTGAGCAAGCGATTGTAACTCGCACGCATACCCCTGTAACAGTTCCAATTGTTCTTGCCAGTTGGAGGGTTCTGGTTCGTGATTCGAAAACTGGTTCACCCGCTTACCTGTCTTTTAGTTAGCCTGCTAGTAAGCCTTCTTTTTAACAGAAAAGTTGGCCGGTTGATTAAAACCGGCCAACCTCTTTTCTAGTGACTAGAATCTCCAGAAGGATGGGAAAGATTGTTGAGAGAAGTTTGAACGGAAACTTGATCGCGAGCGATATCGTTGACTGGTGAAACTACGATACTGATAGCTTTGCCGATTTGACTGAAACTGATATCGTGGCATGCAAAAAGTACTCGGATATTGGAAGCTCGAGTAAGCCGGTCGCCGATACTGATGGGTTCGGTTTGAGAAAGACGATCCGTTATAAAAGTTGAATTGTCCGCCATGGGGACCGAAAATGCTAAAGCCGAAGTCCGCTGCTTTGGTTTCGGGTACTGACCAACTTAAAAAAGCCATCATACCTAAAACGAATACTTTCTTACTCATAAGATGTTCTCCAGAAGTGATTGTGTTTCGATCAGACAGTCTGACCGACTGGTGGTTCTAACCGCAAACACCGTACCAAAGCATTAAACCCTAAGTTTTACGGGGNAAATCTCGAGCGCCATTGGTAACGAAGAATCAATTTGAATCATGGTGTATTCAAACTGACTAGATCCAATAGAGAGGGAGCGAAAATCTTATTTTAGATAATTTTTCCTTTTTCCTGTCCGGTCTTGGAGCGGGTTACGTTTTAGATAGCGTAAGGGGCAAATGATTGAGAGCAATAGATTCAGTCACCTTTGAAATGTCCCACTCAAGTAACCACCTTGCCAGGAGAAAAAAATGAAAAAGGCAATAACAATGATGGTAGCTGTTTTGATAGCACATATGAGTTTGGGAGAGGTAAAAGCACAGGATTTCGGATTTCCGTTCAATATGAACCAAGGAGGCTCCTCGTGGAACATGCGAGGCAACGGTATGAATCAAGCACCCTTCCAAATGGCACCTCGAGTCGTGAGAGCTCGTAATGTTTCGAATTCGCAGGGAAGTAGTAACCAATTCCAGGATCTACTGCAGCAAATTCAGCGAGCTTCTGCCGTCCAGAACCGACAGTCATCACGACGAGTGATCTATCATCGCGAAGTAGAGCGAATGGAAATAGAGGAGCACGTTAACGAATCGAGTAGCTTTAATATTGAGAATGTACTCAATCAATTCCGACAAGGTTCATCGGAACAGTATCGCAATAGAAATCGAAATCGATTTGTTCAGCGTTAACTAAATCTAGCTCGAGAAATGAAGGGAGTAAGTCCTGGAAGACTTACTCCCTCTTTTTGTTTATCTCTCGCGTAGCATCACGAAACCCACGTCGTCCATGGAGACAACACGCCATCCACTTTTCTGTAGTTTACCAAGAGTATCGAAAAATACGCCCTCTTCCTTTGGTACCGGAGTGGCCTCAAAATCAGTGAACAATTGCATGGTAAAGCTTTCAGGGTCGACGTAAATGTGTTCATACTCAACGCCTCGGTTTCGATCTTGAACCACGGCTCCACAGATGCCGGCAATTAGCACGGCTGACANGATACCCAGAATATAGTTTTTCATGATTTAGACTCCAATGAAANTCGATTTTAATTATTTTAAATGAATGGTGGCGATTAGAAGATCGCCTCCTTGTTTGTTCAGACTATTTTATTTAATCGCCAGCTCTCGGATAAAGCAATGAGTGTCTTTCTGTCATAAGTTGCCAGGCGCTTTTCTTTATCGGCTTCCAGACAACTGCGAAGGAAATCATAAACCTCATTATCAAGCTCGGGAAATATCTCGTCTTTCTCCGGCATCGTCCACTGCATTCTCTGCGTAAGCATTCCCACCAGGTCATGACTGTCGAACAACGGGGCACCCGTTAGCATTTCATAAATCAGACACCCCAAAGCATAGTAATCGGATTTGGGACCCACATCTCCTCCGGTAAATTGTTCGATCGCCATATAACGCGGGCTGCCCAGTAATTCACCAGTATGCGTTAGTGAAGGATTGATGGAATTTCTGGCCAGACCAAAATCCATCAAGGTAATCTGGAAGTCCTCGTCAATCATTACATTCGATGGTTTGACATCCCGATGGATGATCTGACAGTCATGTGCGTATAGCAAGGCGTCCATTAACTGGGCTGCAACATGCTTGATAATGTTGATATCGAGATGCTCAGAGGTATCCATCCATTTCCGAAGTGAAATACCCTCGCAATAGTCCATGACCAGAAACATCGTGGCCATGGCATGAAAAGCCTGATGTGTTTTAAGAATCAAGGGATGATCAAGTGCCCGGAGAATCTCCGATTCCTGGGTAAAACGTTGACAGGCTTTTTGATTGCAGAGAATGTCGTGCCGAAGCATTTTTAGTGCAAATGTCTTCCCGTCAGCAACCCGTTCCGCTAAATAGACGACTCCCATACTTCCACGACCAAGTCGTTTTATTACCCGATATCCCTCAAGAACCTTATTGGTCAATACATCGATATCATGACTACCTATTCGTTCAGATACCTGATTTGCGATCATCGCGCTGGTGGCAGGGAAATCACGATTCATTTGTTCATATAATGCCAGTGGCACTTCCAGGGCGATCACTTCGCCAAGTGCAACGGCATCCGCACTACGCATACTGTTCGTGAAGATACCAATTTCTCCGATGACATTATTGACGCCACAGTAACCGAGGACCTCGGGCCCTGTTTCAGAGTGGTTCAACCGGATTTCGACTTCACCATTTTTGATGACAAGAAGAGAGTCGGAAATATCTCCTTGCCTAACCAGATAGTCACCCTGATCAAAAACACGATAAATCGATTGCCCAGCAATACTCTGTTGCACAGTTCGGGGTAACTCGGAAAAAGGATAAGTTTCCGATAACACACGAAGGACGTCTGCAACAGGATCTGGGAATTCGTCTTCCTCAATGTTTGCGGGTAACTCGTCGGATACTTCCAAATTCCCCGTATCGACAAGTTGATGTACTTCGAACATCAGGGTAATGTCAGAGCTAAGATTGGGAAAACGTCTCACAAACATTTCCAACTCAATCGGTTCCTCATGAATCTCGCGCAGATAGATCTCGTGGTAAATAAGATCAAGCAGTGAGGAAGTATCTTCTTTTAGTTCTTGAAATTGACTAATAAAGTCTTCGATCGGAACATGATCTCCGTTCGCCCAGCGGGTGCTTTGTTCGGCACAAAGATATGGTAGTAAGTCATGAATTGGNTCCATAGATGTTTCTACTCCCAATCTATATTTGCTGCGATACGTTGCGTGACTCTTGCCAGACGCTTACGTAATTGGTCGGGAGTAGCATTTAGTTTCTGAGCNAGTTCTTTCCAACTGCTGCCATTTGCTCGTTCTTCCAANAACCAGCGTTCTTCTTCATCAAGTCGCGAGTAGAATTCAGCAATGACCTCTTCGCGGCTTAGCATGAGGCTCGGAGTCTCACGGTTTTTATCCTCCGTAGGTGTGTTGGCGATGGAGATNTTNCTTCGCATATCGCGTCTCTGCGAGCGATAGAACCTACTTTTATCCATGACACGGTTTCTNATCATTGTTGAGATCAGAGCCAGCATTTGTTCAGGAGTATCCAGATCGAATTGCCCNGTCGCTGCCCTCATGAAGAAGTTAGCCATNACACTTTGATAGATATCCATACTGTCTTCGACTCTGCGGAGCATCGTGTCATTGAGACGTATTCTGGCAATACGTCGAATGTGATGTCCGTACTGGTTGAGTAATTCCGTCGAAGCGTCGGAATCGCCCTCTTCAATTTTTTTAAGTAACTCAGTGAATGACATGCCAGATCAACCAGAATGGTGGTCGTAATTGAAATAGAACTTTGGATTATTTTNGGTTTCTTTTGTCCGTTTAGTATCGGGTTTACGTTTCTAACATTGAAGGAAAACTTGATACAAAAACCAATATAAGGGATTTGGAAAATGAAACGCTACCAAGCCAATCGTAATCGACTAACTTTAACAATTCTTATTTTCAGTCTTTTTGCTGGTAATTGGACCGTGAAGGCACAACAACCAGCTGAAAGATTAACGGTAGCTGTCTTGCCGGCACAGTCCAGAATGCATTACCGCTCCCCTTATCTGACGGATCAACTGATTCACAACCTCGTCAATTCAAATCAATATACAGTAGTCGATAGCGTTTCGCTGACCAATGGGCGTCTTAATTCACAAGTCCTGACTAAAGCACAGGAGATGGGAGTGGACGCAATTTTCCAGTTAACCGTAACCGTGATGGATCAGCGAACCGGCTCTCAGTTCAGTACCGGACTGGGGCAGATCAAGCTTGGAAGGATCTACGATTTGGGAATCAATGTTTCGCAGTCGATGGCCCACGCTGAAGTCGTATTGCGAGCATTTGACCCGATTACGGGAAAAATTTTGACAAGTGTTACTGGTCGAGGTACGAGCACCGGCACAGATGTAGGTTTGGGTTTGGACCATGTAAGAATTGCTGGTTCGATTGATCAGTACGATCTGGGAATGCGACGATATGAAACCTCTTCGCTTGGTAAGGCTATGCAAAGGGCCATTGATAATGCTTTAGGCAAGATCCAACTGGTTCCTGTGACGCCTCCGGTCAATCAAATGGATCCGGAAGCTCCTCTCTATCAGGGGCTTGTTGCCGAGGTTGATGAAGAATACGTCTATCTAAATGCAGGTAGAAATGCGGGGTTGGAACCAGGGATGCGAGTCGCTGTCTCTAGCGTCACGAAGGTAATTCGAGACCCAGCAACCGGAGAAGTTTTGGATACGATGACGGAAGTCACAGCCGTGCTGGTGATTGAAGCTGTGCGTAATCGAATCGCCATTGCGAACCGCTTGCTTCCGGATGGGCAGACTGCTGACGTTGCAATTGGTGACGCGGTGGAATTGATCGACTAATCGAGTCGACGATGATGTTATCAATGCAATGTATTCCCGAGTTGCTATTGATAGGCTTCCAGAGAGCTCTCGAAAGAGAGCTCTCTGGCTTTTTACCGGGGACCGCGTAATGGTAGATGAGCAAGTCTTATAGAATCTTAGACAGATACGTATCTGCCCGACGTAAGTGCTGATTCATTTTCTTCTTCTCCATTCGTTCGGCCAACTTACACATCATTGTCCATCTCGGGTTTGTTGATAAACGAGCGTGATTTTTCCAAATCCATCGCCAGTAGAGTCCGTCATAGATCTCGCACCATTCTCCCTTTGGATAATTGCTCATCCGACGTAAATAGGAAGAGCCACAGAAATATGGTTTGGTTGTGATTAAACCACCATCTGCATGCTGACTCATTGAATACACATTGGGAACCATCACCCAATCATAACTATCGATGAACATTTCCATAAACCATCGGTAGATATGATCTGGCGACACCTCGCACAAAAAGAGAAATCCGCCAAGAACCATGAGACGCTCGATGTGGTGGCAATAAGCTGTCGCTTCGACTCGTTTTAGACAATCATCAACAGGATCGAGGCCCGTTGCTTGTTGATAGAACACCTTGGGAATCGAATGAGAGTGTCCCCAGTGATTAGACGTTCTCATGCGGCTGCCTAGAGTTTCATAGGTAGCGCGCACAAATTCCCGCCAGCCTATCAATTGCCGGACAAAACCCTCGAGGCTATTTAGTGGCACTTCGTTTTCTTCGGCATATGCTAAACAGCGTGATAGTACTTGTTCAGGTGTAAGCAAACCGATGTTGATTAGCGGGCTTAACACAGAATGCCAAAGCGTGTTTTGGCCTTTCACCATCGCGTCTTCGTAGGTCCCAAAATCCCGAAAACGTTGTTGCAGAAAAGTGTCTAACCATTTCTTCGCCTGCTCGTGACTTGTTGGGTAGGTTCCTCCGGACTGCATTCCGGGGTTCTTTTTATATTTGGCTTCTATGTAGATTCGTGTTTGCTCATCGGCGGTATCCTCAGGGATAAGTGAGCTAGTAGGAATTTGATTCATGAGGCTGCGCGGGACTTTTTTACGATTGTCATGATCGAAGCTCCATTTGTCGCCTACCGGCTTCCCACTGTTCATGAGCACATTAAGTCGGATACGCTGCCATTTATAAAAATCCGCCATACGCCAGCGTTTCTTACCGTGACTAAACTGTTCATTCTCAGCTCGCGTATTGATGAAACCGGGGTTAGATAAGAACGAAATGGGTAAGCCTANTTCATGCGTCGCCGTTTGGAGACGATGATGTAACTCATAGTCCACAGGGTCGAGAGTAATGAAGCGGATAGTTGTTTCGGGNTCTTTNTTTTTGATTGTTTGTAAATGCTTAAAAAGTGAATCGCTCGTGGCTTCGTGGTCAAGATACATCGTATTGAATCCACGTTTCTGACAGAACAAGTCATACTTCTTCATCGCTGTTCTTTGAAAGTTTAGTTTCTTGCGATGAAACCGAAGAGGNTATTTTTGATCACCGAAGAAAAGGCTATCTTCGACGANGATAATCCTGTCCGGTTTAAGCTCAAATCCAGGGTGGTCTTCAAACAGCTGATTTGGAAAAACAAGCAGATAGCTTGGCATGGGTTCTTGGCGATTCAATTACGTAGCGAGAAGGTGGAAAGCCCACGAAGAGCCCCCTGTTAGAATCATAGTATTGTGCCTGAGCACTTAATTTGTAGTGACTTTTTTGCAAGCAGTCGTACGTATTCTTTACTTTTCCATTTTTTCAAACGGCTTCATCGCCGGATCTCCAAAAATCACGTACAACATCGTNTTTTGTCGGATACCTCGTTGTGTTACGGGAGTGGGGATGACAAATCCACCTGCTCGAAACCCCCGCATATCGATNATNGCGTTGAGAAGTTGTTGNTAGGCGACGCCAACGCTTTCTCCCTGCATCCAGTTTTCCAGCACAGGGAAAAGATGTGGAAAGCCNGAGCTAAGTCTCATGTGTCCAAAGAACACGACCGCTCCGCGGTCCAGATACTCCATGGCAAAGGCAGGACGAGCATCCACTTTGTATCCCCCCGGTGCGGAAGATAGTCTGGGAAGATCCGATTTTACGGGGACTGCCGAGAAACATGATCCTGTTAAGACGATCCTGTTTGCCGAGTTGTTTGGAATCCCCTTAATATCAATGGAACATGACATCCCCGGAATNCCATGCCCGTGCATGACAACAAGTTGAGCCGATTGAAGAGCTCTGCTAGGTTTTGCCGACAATGCTTNCAGGTAGTCCCCTTTGTCGGTAAGGTGGATGTTCCACAGATCCTTGCCCTCCAATTTCGCAGCATTCTTAGCTGTCGGAGTATAGACGGCAATTGTGGGAGTTGTTAATCCGTATCCAGCAAACATTTCTCTTAAGATCCCTGCTTTCTGTAGGGATCTGGTTTCCACTNCCGAAGGAACCTGACTAATGGCCATGGGACGCAGATTCTTTTGTGAGANCGTCTGGTAATTGATGGAGCGGTCAATCAGTCGTTGAAAACTTTCAGCATTGGGGGCTAACAGAATACCGGGATATACATCGATGAAAGGATCTTCATCCAGCGAACTGAAAACCTCCCACAAACCCAATAAAACATTCTCCCGATAAGAATTCATCTTCGGAACGANAGCTACATACTTTGGATCTAACTCTAGGAGTTGTTTTCGTAGCGAAGTACGTCCGCCGATTTCTGTAACCGATCCTAAATCATCTAATCGCAAAATCTTGCCGTTCCGATATTTAGATAATTTATCGATGGGCGAGAGAAATTCCGATGAATCGTGGTCCGTCAGAATCACATAAGTATTACCGCTGACTTCATGCGNTTTCATCTTCAGGATGAAGGCTGAATTTCTAAGGATACTGGGATCAGGTCTGGGAGATGTCCTATCAATACGAGGTAAATCTCTNAGAAGAGGAAGATCTAGTGTCTGAGCTTCCAGACGTAAAGATTGCAATAAGAGCGAAAGCAACAGTAGAAAAGAAAGTGAACGAATCATGACGAATACCAACGGGACAAGGACTTAAAGTGTTCGCGCGGAACCACTTTATTCTACCCAGTCTTCAGCGCTTATTGCGTTAATCNCATCCGCATGAATCGAGATTCTCGGGATGCCCCGCCAGCGAAAGAACGTACTAGTTCTTCTCACCGTGTTGAACACTTACGGACTCTATTTGCAGACTGAACTTTCCCTGCTTCTTGTCACCAAGCAGGATCCCGAGTCCGGCGATCTCATNGGGATTGAGTTTTTGCTTTGGAAATACTCGGCCGCGCCAGGTCGCCACAAATTGATCTACCGGTAATTTGACTTCGATCAACTTATTGGGCGTTGTCTTGAAAGACTGCCGGAACGAAAATCCCCCGAGGTTTCTTTGGGAATACAGGTTCATGTTGTAAGTTCTACCATCTCCTTTAACCCTTAAAATAATCGAATCACCTTGGTCGAGATTAAAGTCCCCCGAAGGAAGGCGTATCGATGCAAATCCGCCATTATTCTCCAGGGAGAGATAACCAAAAAATTCCAGAGTATTCTCATCAGTGAGCCGGTATCGTCCGATCGACCGTCCTCCCATGACACCATCATTAACCGCCCGCCAGTTTTTGATNCTTGCTGGGCTTTCGAATTCTAATAAGACCTTACGGTTTGTNTCGGCAAACAGTGTGGTGGAGAGAAAAAATAATAAGAGTGCGGTGCTGCAAGATTTAGGCATTTTGGGTTTCCTTAATTAGATAACACTATGGTTTCCAAAAGAGGACTTCCGGAAAGGTTTTAGTTGACCAAAATCTTAGAAATTGAGATCAAATATTAGCGAATGCAACTCAAGGTAAGCAAACTTAACCTAACGATCTAGCAGTTAGTGAAGAGGATGGAATATTACAAAGACGGAAATTAATCTTCATTATCTGNGTCCCTTCGACACAAATATGACCGCTAAAATCAAATAGAGTTCCCGTGATTTCATTAAGATTTACGGTTGCGTTTAATTGATCTCCTGGACGAGCAAAACCGCGATAACGTGCTGAATCCACTTTTACCAAAACACCTAACGCATATTCGTTGTGTTTGGGGTCAGACGTGACGTAGGATTCCATCGGGTTATAGTTAGCTGCAATCAGTATTCCTGCGGACTGAGTAACTAGCTCCTGCATGATGGCGCCGGGAAACACGGGAGCGCCTGGGAAATGCCCACTGATCCAAGGCTCTTCTGCCGTCACCTGTTTGGAAGTAATGATTTGTCGCTCTTGAAGCGAATCAATCTTTTCCACCAGGAGGTATGGTGGTCGATGATGCAGATATTCGTCAATGTGTTCAAATCGATGTTGATAGTACGTCATTAAAAATTTCTCAACAGGATATTAGGAGCAAAGGTTTCTAGAATAAGAGGGAATCATTCATATTGCTTTTTTGCTACGGAGACAATGCTTCGTACACGATGGGCCGCAAGACATCGCGCAACTGATGAGAAAAAGGCATGTTTTGACTTAATGCGATAACAATAAGATCATCTTTGGGAGAGATCCAGAAATGGGTACTGGCAATTCCATCCCAACCATATTCGCCGACGTGTGCCGTGTCAGAGAACTCGGTAATTTCTGTTACCACGGAAACTCCCAGTCCAAATCCAACACCCTCTTGTTTCTCCATGATAGAAATTGGATAGGCTGCCGCTGGAAGTTGATTTTGCGTCATTGCCTTGATGGTTTTTCCGGACACAATTCGTTTCCCCTCAAATTTACCTTTTCCGCGTAACATCTCACAGAATTTCAGATAGTCTTTTGCCGTGGAGATTAAGCCTCCACCACCGGAAAACATTGTTGGTTGGCTTAAGAATTCACCAACGATTCTGGGATCCTTTGCTTCAACAATTTGTTCCCCCTCCGAATCATAGACTTTGGCAAAACGCGACTTTGCTGATTCTGGTAACTGAAAGGCGGTCTCCGTCATAGTTAGCGGGACGAAAATCTCTTGGTGCAAGAAATCGGGAAAAGACATTCCACTCACTTTCTCTACCAAGAATCCAAGCACGTCAGTTGAAACGCCATACGTAAACTTCTGACCAGGTTGAGAAGTAAGAGGGATCGTTTGAAGCTTGTCTACCATCGCTTCCAAATTATCGGAAGTTGCAACTCGTCGTTCTTCGTACATTTTCCCCACCGGGGAAGTATCCAGAAAATCGTAAGTGAGGCCCGAAGTATGGCGAAGTAGATCTCTTATCGTTATTTCTCTGGCCATGTCTTCAAGGATGAAGTTGTCATTTCCGTCGCTGCCGGCATAGACGTTTAGATTTTTGAACGCGGGAATATATTGACTGACAGGATCATCCAAATTAAGCAGATTACGTTCTTCCAGAATGAGTACAGCAATACTCGTGATGGGTTTTGTCATTGAGTAGATGCGAAAGGCTGTTTCCGTCTGCATCGACTTATCATTGGCGATATCGGCCCATCCAAAAGAGCCGGTGAAAATAATTTGGCCCTTCCGCGCTACTAAGACGACGGCCCCGGCTAATTTTTGTTTCTCAATTAGCTCTTGGACAGCAGGGCCGATCTTCTCGAGTTTATTGGAGGATACCCCGACTTGTTTTGCATTCGTAATGCTGACATCGTATGGAGCCTGAGCATGTCCAGACTGGCAGGTGCCCATCAAAAACAAAGTAACGAGCATGATAATCGAGCTTTTTTGGAAGGGCGATGCTGAGGACATTCCATTACTCCTTTTACGATTTATTTAGTTATTAAATAGGTTGCCGTTGATAGCTGGACGGTTCAATAGTTGTGTTTAATTGTGACTTTAGTTTGTGGTGTTGAGAAGTCGTCCTTTAGTTTATTTGCGTGAACCTTAAGGGCGACAAAGTTATTTCTGACCTGAACTTGTCATTAAGTTTAGGTGCGAAAAGAACGTTAGTGGGAGAATTATCTATGACTTACGCGCGATCCCGCCTGATTTTAGGGATGTCGACTGTCGGGACCGTTGTGTTGGCCTGTCTAGCCGTGTTGGGCTTCGAAATTTATAGAAACTTTGAAGCAGTGATACTAGAAAGCGCGATGGATCAGGTGATTGCTTTAGCCCTAATTCTTGCTGGATTATTTGGAATACTTTTGCCGTTTGATATTTTAGGTGGCTTCCTTCTTCCGACTAGATTCTCGAAGTCTAAAACAACATTTCAGAGGTGGTTTGTTTCTTACCTTTGGGGAGTCACAGGTCAGTTTTTCTCCTACATAATACTCGGTGTTCTGGTTATTAACTTAGCTGGTTTTCACCCCCTCGTAGCGACCCTTGGTTTCGCGGTGCTGAGTGTCTTCGTTTTACTAATTCGAAACACTTTGATTAGTTGCAGATTAAAGCCCTCCAGGAAAGCAGATGCTAGCCTCGGAAAGGCCGAAGAATTAGCAAGATCGTGGCTGCCGACTTCGAATCAGATTTACGTAGTCAATCGAGAGGACATTGGATACACAGGTGGCATTATTGGTTTTGGACGGCGATCCAAGATTCTAATACCGCGAAGGTGGCTTTCTTTTGGTGTTGATGTTCTTGCCACCATTATCGCGAGAAGAGAAATTGCTATTTCCTCATTTTCTCATACGATTGGATTGATTCTGGCCCTTGCTTGTAATACCAGCGGATTTATTTGCGCCAATCTGCTGTGTTCGTCCCCTGTAGGCTCGCTGGCCTGGTTAATTGAGTTTATTTGTTGGTTTAACTTGTGGACATTTTTTAGCCTGTTAATTCTGCCCACGTTTAGTCGCGCTGCTTCGTCTTGGGTTGACCATCGGCTCGTTTCACTCAAGGTCCCGAAGGCGTTGGTGATTCATGCTGCCGAGACGATGAATGTGCTGCAGGATAATGAGCGTTCCAGAAGTATGCTCATTGAAACTATTTTCCATCCAATTCCCAGCGTTGAACGGCGTTCACGGGAGCGACCTTTAGTTCCGATTAAAACTTGGCAAGTTGCCAGAACCAGTTTATTTGTTTCTTGGGCGGGGTTAAGTTTGTTGGCTCGCGCCGTTCATTGTAACGTCGGCCGTCCGGACCTTTGGTTATTACTCCCAAGTGATTAATCACCTGGGCTGAGCCGCAAGATGGCAGGCTTATGTGAGCTAGCAGATATGATGAAGGGAGAAAGATTTGCCAGAAGGTCACAAAATACATCGATTAGCGAAAGACTTGAATCAAAGATTTAAGTCGACTCGGATTGATGCCGAATCTCCCCAGGGCAGATTTTCAAAAGGTGCCACGCTGATTAATAGCTCAGTAGTGACATCCGCTCAGGCTTGGGGGAAGCATTTGACAATTCAAACGTCAAAGGACTTGTTCGTTCATATTCATCTGGGTTTGTACGGCCGATTTAAGTTTTCTTCGGCACCTGGCGCTGAGGCTGGGGAAACCGTTCGATTGCGTTTGAGGAATAATCACAGCGTATTCGATCTTACAGGACCAAGTTGTTGTGAATTGCTCGGATTAAAGGAACTTCAGGAGCTTCATGAACGGCTTGGACCTGATCCGATCCGTCCGTCTGCAAGCTATGAGGAAGTTTGGAGAACAATTCGGAATAGTAAGGTCCCAATTGGGAAGATCCTGCTGGAGCAACGTAAAATTTCTGGTGTTGGAAATATTTATCGAGCAGAAGCTTTATTTGCCACTCAGATCAATCCGAACCGGCAGGCTAAAGATCTAGAAGAGGTAGAATTTGAACGACTTTGGGATTGGCTCGTTACTTACATGCGATTGGGAGTATCTAGTAATCGGATTATAACCAATGCTGAGTTAACCAAAGAAATGATGGTTTACGGTCAAGAAAAATGCCCCCGCTGCCAACGGAGGATTGAAAAGTGGGACTTGGGAGGTCGGAAAATGTTCGCCTGCCCGAACTGTCAAAAATGAGCTTGGTCAGTTCGTGAGGCTGATTGTCAGGATCACTGAGCAGAGTAAGAAAATAGTCCCAGCAGGAATTGCCTTCGTAAGGCTGTCTTGACGTATTCTTAAATGACAAATCAATGCGGTCAGCATCATACCAGCCATGCACAACGTGCTGGGGAATAAGAGCATCGGGCTCCAGATCGCTGCTATCATTAGGATCGCAGTAAGCACTTTCAATGGCCCAACGGTGTAATAAACCCAGTCAGGGAACCCGTAGGCTCGGAATTCCTCAAGCAGAGTCTTGGCGGTAGCACCTCTGTAGCTTGTAGCCTTATCTCTTCTGAAAAGCCAAACATTGAGAATCGATAAAGATACGGTTAGTTGAATGATGGTTGCTGTTGTTAACATTTTTACTCCCCCGGAACTGTAAAATTTGAGCTGCGGAACCTGTTATTTAGTTATTGGCTTGCTTGTCCGGAGCGGTGCTGCGAACAAGCAGGCAAGTTACGCACAAGGAACTGCCTGCCACAATGGTTCCAAAAATTAAAATAACTACGTTGACGAGGTCCATCGCTCACTCCTTCGCCGTAGAAAGCATTAAGTTGCCGAGACTTAGAATGGATGGAACCCATACGCCGACGAAAATGCCTTCCTCTTTGTGTCCTAAGAACCAGAGGCTCACAGACAAAATAAATGACACACCACTACCAAAGAGGTACACAGACCTAGCTTTTCTTAAATTCATACTCGCTCCTTATAATTGGGGTTAAGCAGAGTGTTGAGTGAATAAAAGAATCGTCAACTCTTTTTAATCACATTTTCACAGGATAGGGATTCATCAGTGTCAGCCCAAAGGGCTTTAATCAGTAGCGAAAGTTCTGTTTTTTTCGAGAAGTCGGTGCTTGCCGAATCAACCCAAAGTTTTAAAATATGGTTGAACAATTAACTTATGAATCGATTTTGAAAGTACGCCGTATGTTTTCTTCTTTACGTTTCGTAACATCACTTGCTTTGATTTGCTTGGCAATGACTCTCGTTTCTCAAGCTCAGGAAGCAACCCAGCATAAGGTCAAGCTAGGTGACCCAGGGCTGACATCTGGAATCTCTGGTAAGGGAGTCTTGACCGTTAAAGAGATAAAAAGTTGGTTGGCTGATGAACAAAACCATCTGGTTTTAAGTCCGTCTTTGCCCCTTGGCTTAGCGGTTGGGGAAAAGCAACTTTACATTCCGGAAGACAATCCCATGACTCGTGCGAAAGTTGAGTTGGGACGACAATTGTACTTCGATCGGAGATTATCGTCCAACAATACAGTGAGTTGTGCAGATTGTCACCATCCGGAGGATTCCTACGGACGGGGAACACGGTTTGGCGTCGGCATCAATGGGCAAATGGGAGGGCGTAACTCACCAGTTAGTTTTAATCGCATTCTCTCGAAAGCTCAGTTTTGGGATGGTCGCGCCAGCTCGCTTGAAGAGCAGGCGATCGGACCTATCGCAAATCCAATTGAGATGGGTAATACGCATTTAAATGCGGTCAAAACGTTGACGGGAATTGAAGGTTACCGTCTGCAGTTTGAAAAGATTTTCGCAGATGGTACAACCATTCAAAATGTTGGAAAAGCAATCGCGACCTTTGAAAGGACTTTGGTGACCCTGCCTTCTGCCTACGATTTATACGAGCCGGTTTTAAGCTTGAGAAAGGCATTTGGTGAAGATTTAGATGATCTGGAGGCTCTCGAAGAAGACGACCCAGTTTTGTTTGAAAATTACATGTCCAAGCTGAAACGAAGTCAGAGTAACCCCATGTCAGAATCTGCCAGTCGAGGGAGAGAGATTTTCTTTACCACCAAAGGACGCTGTTCGGCGTGTCATGTGGGAGCGAATCTTGCCGACGAGAAATATCATAATCTAGGGGTTGGTATGGAGGCAGAAGAGCCAGATTTAGGTCGGTTTGCGGTGACGAAACAACCAACCGATCGTGGTGCCTTTAAAACGCCCACGATTCGCAATGTCACGCTGACTGGTCCGTACATGCACGATGGAAGCATGGAAACCCTTGAAGAAGTGGTTGAATGGTATGCCAAAGGGGGTTTCCCGAACCCAACTTTAAGCAAAGACGTGAAGAAACTTGATCTGACGGCACAGGACAAAAAAGATTTGGTTGCTTTTATGAAGGCCTGTACCAGCAAACTTCCCAAAGTTGAACAGGATAGGCTCCCCAAGTAGTTCGGGTCTGTTCATTCAGACTGACGACCAACGGGCTAAGAAAACAGGTCCTTCTACCTCGATAGTAGAAGGACCTGTTTATTTAGGGTCATAATATCGCCAAGTGAAGGTTAATGTTTTCGCTTTTCTCCGTCAGATGGCATACGCCCTTTTTGGGTATCATTTAACAACTCGGCAAAGTCAATTTGCCTTCTTTCGAGATCGTTAAATTTTCTCGTGACCGTTTTATCCAGCGGATCTTCGACTTTGATACCGGTAAGGAATCCGGACAGTGCAGCTTGATTACCTAAGGAATCAGGGAGATTGTTTTCTTCCGGAAATGCAATATGGGTGAAAAGCGCATCGGTTTCTGTATGATGGCAACCGCTGCATGTGAACAAGGCAAATTGATGACGCTGGTCCGAAGTCACATTGGCTGGTTTCCAGGGAGCGCCAAATGGTGTCGGAGCCGAAGAACCCAGAATGGAATCTGGCAGACCATCCATGAGTTGAAGAATGGCACCCAGAGTTTGACGCCCCTGCTTCGTATTATTGAAGAATTCGAAATCAGGAGTTCCGGCAACAGGTACTTGAGTTAACTTTGGCTGCCCTTGGCTTATCTTGAATTCACGAAGTTCCCAGGGACGCCCTAAAGCCACTTCATTCGTTCGAACCTGATTCAAATGGATAGAATTATTATCAGGGCCTATCTTCCGGTCCGTGAAGGCACGGGTGATTTTGGATAATTCATCGCTATACCGTCGACTCTCGATGGGGTGTTCCTGTAAGCGTTTCCATTTGCCAGCCCACTGATTCAACTCGTGAAGATTAGAGGCAGCAAGATTGTATTCAAAGATAATATAGAAACCACGGCCAAGAGGCTTTCCTTCCGCATCCAACGTACCAAAGACCAAACGGCCTTCGCCAGCTGAGCTAACATGATTGTCATCGACGGACCTTAAATCCATTCGATTCACGATGGCTAATAATCTGAAGGGTGCTTTATTCAGATCTAATCTTCCACCTCCACTCGCTTCCCTCCAGGGATTAATGATGAGGTCGTTCATAGCCGATCGGGCGATGGCAACGCCATGACCGACTGTTTGATCTTCGAGCCATTGGTTGAGCCAGTTTTCAACAAATTTTGATGGGGGGACTTTTCCACTCATCTGGGTCATCAAATGCTTGAAGGTCCAGTAAGGTGTTGGGCTCTCGGGATCGGTGTAGATTGGATGTTCGACCACCTTAAGATCTGTGATCATAAGTACACGTTCAATATCGATCTCTTTGAATCCTACTTCGTTGAATGAACCAACGGGTGCCAACCTCATTTCAGTGTGAGGTTTTTTAGGAGGTTTGGCTAAACCCGGAAGAACGGAAAAGGAGAAAACAAAGCATGCTAAGACCAACATCAAACTTGTTCTAAAATGTAATTGAACCCTTATCATTTCACTTCTCCTTTAGCTTTCAAAAGCCCTTGATCTAAGATTGTCGAAAATAGCCATCGCTACCCCTCGGGAATGCTCATGACTTTGAAAACTTGTAATGCAAGTGCCGTGCCAAACTTAAGATCAAGGTAATTCCCCTAGAAATGCATCATAATAATACATTTCTAGCGACCCACAATCTGCTAGGAGTGTATTAAAATCAAACACTTGTATGCAGCTTTATAGCACTATTCGCCGCTCGATAGGTTTTTTATGAGATTGCAATCAGGAGTAATTGCTTCTGTTAGCCGTTCATTTGCCAAATCGAGATGTTTAGAACCATCGCAAAACTTACCCAGAGAAAGTAGGGGACAAGCAGTAAACCGGCGGCTTTTGACTTCTTTGAAAATGTCACCATCGTCAGTAAGATCGTTAGCCAGAGTAATAGAATTTCGGCTGCGGCTGCGCCAGGATTATTCCAGCCGAAAAACAAAACTGACCATAGGCTATTCAGGACGAGTTGGATACCAAACCAGACAAATGCACTTCGAGCATTCTTCATTCCATGCTTGCGCCAAACAAGCCAGGCTGCTATTGCCATGAGAGAAAAAAGAATGGTCCAAACCGGGCCAAATAGCCAATTGGGTGGAGTCCACGTCGGTTTGGCTAGATCAGCGTACCAATTGGGAATTTGAGGGGTTGTTGTCAAACTGCCAATTGCCGCGGCAGAGAAGCATACCAGGAAGGAAATAAATAGTCCGGTAGCCGGTTTGAGATTCGAATCACTTTGCATTTACCTGACAATCATTACGGTCGCCCGTGTTAGGTAATTATAGTTCATAACGTTGTGGGAAAGAGCCGGCTTCAATAGCCGTATCAATCCTGCGGAGTGTCTGTTCCATCTGTCGTACAGAATCGATTGCCAGATGAGCACCTGCCGCCTGAAACTGCCTGCTAATCTCACTGGTTTGGTTATTTAATTCGTCGGAAGAAAGAGCTTGGATTTCAACTTCGGAGAGCCCTAAAAGGTTTCCAGTTTGTGTGATACCAATGCTCCAACACCCGGCATTAACACCTGCTTCCACGCCAAGAATGGTATCATCTACTTTGACGATGCTTTGCATCGGGAACACGTCCAACTGTTTTGCGGCTTCGAACAGTAAGTAAGGGGCAGGGCGTCCCCTGGGAGCATCCTCTGCACAAAGTGTTATGTCCGGTTCGTAGCCCTGTTCTTTCGCTTTTGCTTTGACATCGATCATAAGCTCCCTTGTGTAACCGGTTGAAGAACCAATCTTCAGCCCCATGGCTCTACAGGTATCCGCGGCCTCGGCGGCTCCCTCAATTAACTGACTGTGGTTTCTCAGAGTTTCCTTCTGGAGCGGCAGGAATTGCTCATACATCTGATCGATGTCCTCGTCTTCGCAATCACGATCGAATTTAGCGAGCCACTGACTTTTTACTTCAGGCATCTCTGTGATTGCCGCGATATGTTCCCGTTTGGCCATGCCCATAGGTTCCCGGGCCTGAGCAAATGAGATTTCGATTCCCTGACGGTGGAAGATTTCGACAAAGACGATGGCAGGGGCCCGGCTACCGTGATCGATCATGGTGCCCGCCCAATCAAAAACGACCGCTTTGATGTGTTTTAACTGATTCATATGATTACCTATTCTTCCAATATTTATCGGACAGCCCAAAAGACATCGTCATACCGGCACCGCCGGTACCCACAAACAATGAAACGGTTGGATTGATTTGTTCTTCGTAAACAGGAAGATCAGGATGTTTCGCATAGATACCATGCCATTTTTCCTTCACCGTCCAATCATTCAGACGAATAACCTGCTTAAGCTCTCGTATCATTAACTCATCAATTTCTATTTTGTCAAAGGGGCTGATCTCTTTTCCATATTCATGAGAATCGCCCAGAATCACTTCGCCCGATTGGAATTGAGAGGCCATGACGTGAATGCCAAATTGATCCAACTCCGGAGATTCGGTTTTAATCCTTTGTTTTAACAATTCGAGTGAGGGGCAAACGTTAAAGGATGTATAGTGTCGCAGGGTCAGCCCACTGGCGAGATGCGGAATGTTTTCCGGTAACGGCTTCGCCTGTGCTACGGATCGCATCATCTGAAGCTTACAGAGGACCAGGTTGGATTTTGCAAAGTGCCCGGGGTAAAGAGTATGCAGATCACTACCACTGCAAATGATTATTCTTCCGGCATTCCACCTTTGACGATCCGAAGAAAGCATCTCATTACCATTGATGGCTGTAATCAGTGTTTCAAAGTGGAACTGAACAGAAAATTCCCGCGTTAACCAACGGCGGATTTTCTCCGCTGCGGTTCTTGGATCTACACGGAGTTCGGTGTCCGAAACCATTCCGCCCAGCAGACCGTCCGGATTCACCAAGGCTGATCGTTGGCATATTTCAGCGGGTGAAATCAATCCCGCTGCGTGTGTTTGCTGATCTACAAACTCCTGCAGTACTCGCATTTCATCTTCTTTGTGTGCCAGATGAATGGAACCGCATGTCTCTACATCGAGAACGCCGGCATCCGCCAGTTCTAGCCAGAATTCTCGGGAGCGTTTGGCGACTTGATAAAGCTCTCCGGCAGGTTGCCCGATGGGCCAGATCATCCCAAAGTTTCGCACGGTGGCTCCCTGAGCAACCGAAGTCTTCTCGAAAACGGCCACTTTATAACCCCGCCGAGCTGCCATCCAGGCCTGAGCAAGCCCAACGATGCCTCCGCCAATAATTGCTACGTCATAATTGGTTTCCATGCTCATCTATAAACTCGCGTGTTCTAAGAAATCTAGGTAATGATCCAATGGTGGAGTTTTAGCCTCAGGCTCTTTTGCCAAATCATCCCAGATTCGCAATCGAATGGCATCCTCCCAGTGAGGGTGTGACTTAAACTCTAATAGTTCCTCAGTTGACATCGTACCACCTTGTAATTCTAGGCTGGTGATGGATGCTTCACTTAATTTAGAGTGATAAGTGTTGTCGGTACTACACAAAAAACGCTTGGCCTGAACATGAAGCTTAATAGGTTCAGTGACAGCTAACGGAAAAAGTGAAGCTAAAGAACGTTCAGCGGCAGTTTCATGAAGATCATCAACACCACGATCCGGAGCATCGTCAGGCAAATCATGCAGAAGATGACCAAAGTCGTGAAGCAGCGCGGCTACCACAAGTTCTACCGGACTGTTCTCTTTTTCGGCGAATTGTGCTGTCTGCAATGCATGCTGAAGTTGTGTCACTTCTTCACCTCCATATTCGGAATGACCTCCTTTTTCAAAGAGGGCAAGTACTTCACTTACACTTGAGATAGTACGCAGGCTCATGGTCTTACCATCACACGTATTGGTTTTTCCCTGAGAGCAAAGTCAACCGCTTCATTAATATCCACTAGTGAAAAAGACTTCTCGACCAGCTCTCGGAATGGAAATTGTGAGCCCGACTCTTCAAGGAAGGAGATCGCTGCTTGGAGATCATCCGGCCGGTAATTATGGACGCCGACAAGCTGGATCAGATTGCGGACGAGAAATTCAGGATCTAGCGAAATCGCTGGACTGGGGGCGACTGTGCCTACAAGTACGATCGTTCCGTGAATGTCGAGCAACTGGATCGCAGCTTCGATGGCTGCCGAAGAACCGGAAAAGTCCAGCACGGCATCAAATTTACCTGGTAACGATTGAATGTCCATTGCGATTTCATCGGCACCAAAGTCAAGAGCTTGTTCACGTCGTTTGTGATCGGGTTCAACCACCGTGACACAGGTCGCACCTTGAGTTTTCAAGTAAGCTGTTGCGGTCAGGCCTAACATGCCTGCTCCGATGATCAGCACCCGTTTCTCAGCAATGGCGCGAAGTTGCCTGCAAGCCGCCAGTACTGTGGCCGTGGCACAGTTTGCCGGGCAAAGTACCTCATCCTCAAGATTAGATTCGATTTTATAGACAGCGGTCGTTTTGGGTAGCAAAACGTATTCTGCGAATCCTCCCAGAAAACCAGAAACAGGTTCAAATTGTTCATGCCCGATCTTTTTCAGTCCACTGCATTTTTGCGGAATTGATTCCTCACATCGGTCGCAATGGCCACAACTAATGCAAATCGACCAGGTCAGTCGATCCCCTTTTTTAATTTCGTTGCCCGTCAAATCAAATCGCGGTGTTGAGCCAATCGCTTCGACATGGCCAATAATTTCGTGTCCCAGGATGGTGGGTGTGTCTTCTTTTCGTTTACCTGTGATTGTATGTAGATCACTTCCGCAAATAGTACATGCATTGACTCTTACTAATAGTTCATCATCAGTAATAATCGGAATGGATTCGCGGCGTATTTCAAGCGTCTGATTAGGTTCATTGAAAATCGCAACCTGACAGGTTTCAGACTTAGCGGAGTTTGAATTCAATATCGGCGTCCTTTAACAAGTGCTCGGAAGAAGGAGG
>PAJC01000095.1 GCA_002705165.1 Planctomycetaceae bacterium
AATCCGCGTGGGTGACCGGCTGGTGGGCCTCTCACAATATTGGGACTGGAAGGCCGATGGGCATGACCTCAGTCCCGGGGCCACCGTGGTTTATGACAAACCAGCCCCGGTCTTTCGACCTGATGAGCGGCCCGATTACGAATTGTTTGCGGATATCCGGCAGGACATCCGGCAGGTCGTTTACAACCCCGAGGTTTTGCAACGGCGTGACGAACACGTTAATTTGAGTCTAACCAGTTAATCACAATCAACATGGCAAGCGGCAACAACTTCCTTCGCACGGCCGGCCGAATTCTTAACGCCGGCCAGTCACGGGCACTGATCCTCACGGGCAACATTCATGACATCTTCCACATGAAAAAAAGAGGGGCGGACGACTACTCTTCACTGGTCGAGTATCTCACAGGCAGCTGGAATCTCTCGAGCCTGATCCTGATCGTGTACGAGTTGAACGGCCCCATTCGCTTCCTGCGCGAGAAGGATGCCGGGCAGGTGCGCAAGGCATGGATCGAGTGGCGGCTGGGGATGAATCCCGATCAGTTGGCCATTAATCGTATGACCGCCTCCGAGGAGGTACAGTCACAAGTCGATTCTGTCACAAGCGCCTACGATGACTCGATGCATAAAGCCGTCAGCAACCCGACGCTGGCACTTGAGTTGATGCGTCAAATGTGCCTCTGCTCCCGCACGAATCTGGGGGGGAGCCCCTGTCTCAAGGAGGATTTGTTGATCCTTGTTGAAGGGGCTGACATGCTGCTGCCGGACGCGCCGATTACGAGCCTAAACGATATGGATCGCCAGCGCGTAAGCATCTGTCACGACTGGTTTTGCGATCTAGGTTTTGTCAACGGCGACGACTCGGTGGTGATGATTGCCGAGTCCCGGTCGCAGCTGAACCAGCGNATTGCCCGCCTGCCTCAACTGATNGAGGTTGAGGTGCCGTCGCCCGACCTTNAGACGCGCAAACATTTCATCTCATGGTTCGCACGCAACGACAGCCAGGATCGCAAGCTCCAGCTCTGGGGCACACAGGCCGAGTTGGCCGAGTTGACCGCCGGCCTGTCGTTGCAAGCATTGATGCAGCTGCTCAAGGGCGTGCGCCACGGCCGGATCAAGCTCTCGCAGGAGGAAGTCGTTNCAAAAGTGGAAGGATTCATCAAGAGCCAACTCGGCGAGGAGGTGGTNGAGTTCAAGAAACCTGGCCACAGCCTGAANGATGTGATCGGCTTCAAGCGATTAAAGACATTCCTGAAGAAGGAAGTCATCCCGCGGTTCGGAATGGACAGCGGTGAGGCGCTGCCAGGCGCGGCGATCGGCGGGCCGATTGGTGCGGGCAAGACATTCATCTTCGAGGCAGTGGCGGCAGAACTCGACATGGTCGTGCTCGTCATCAAGAACATCCGCAGCAAGTACTACGGCGAGACAGATGTCATCTTCGAGCGGTTGCGCCGTGTACTGATGGCGTTGTCACGCGTATTGATTTTCATCGACGAAGCCGACACGCAACTTGGCGGTGTCGGCGCGGACACGCACGCAACGGAGCGGCGTTTGACCGGTAAGATCCAGTCGATGATGTCCGACCCGCTCTTGCGCGGCAAGGTGGTGTGGCTGCTGGTGACGGCGCGCATCCATCTACTCTCGCCGGACATTCGCCGCCCGGGCCGGGTAGGGGATCTGATCATCCCGGTGCTCGATCCGGAAGGTAAAGATCGAGAAGCGTTTCTTGACTGGGTGGTGAGCCCTGTAATCGGCAGGAAGCTGACNGGCGATGATCGCGAGAAATTNGCAGCTGCGACTGAGGGTTGGTCAGCCGCTGGNTTTGCGGCTCTGCGCTCGGAACTAAAGGCCAAGGCCAAGCTTTTCGGGAAAAAAGGCAATCTGACGATGGACGAAGTGATGGCGTTGATAGCGGACCTACTCCCACCTGCGATCGGNGAGACCCGTCGATACCAGACNTTACAAGCTTTGGTCAATTGCACGCGGCGGAGCCTGATGCCCAATCCGGATGTGAGCGACGAGGAGAGGGAAACCTGGTCGCACGAGATTCGTCAGCTTGAGGCCAAGGGTATCCGGTAGCAGTTGAAGAGATCTTACCTCCTGTTTTCAAATGAGATAGGGCCTTTTTAGGCGCTTGGCCAAGGGTAGAATAAGGCATTGNCGAGGATAAACTGGGTGCATCACTTGATGTAAGANCTCTTTCAGCCCNATTTTTCAATGATTTACGATCCAAAATTTTTTTTAAAAAAAACTTCAGAAAGAGGTTGCACACAGGAAAAAAATTGTTACNTTGTCCGGCCCTTTTCCTGCGGGAGAAGGGTTGGTTAGAAAATTTGGCAACCCGCCGAAAACCCGCTTTCCCANAGCAGGGGAGTTATGGAGGGGTGCGTCACAGCCTCAGTCGAGGCGCCTAGATAGTATGCCAGTCAAGAGTTTCAACCCTGTAACACCTTCGAGGCGTTACATGAAAGTTTCGTCGTTTTCGGAGATTACGAAAACGAAGCCTGAGAAGCGTCTGGTCAAGACGAAGAAGAAGACCGGCGGACGCAACAGCTATGGCCGCGTCACTGCACGGGGTATTGGTGGCGGGCACAAGCAGAAGATCCGCAACGTGGACTTCAAGCGGAACAAGCACGGCATGGCAGCCGAGGTGATCGCCATTGAGTATGATCCTTGCCGCTCGGCCCGTTTGGCCCTTCTCAAGTATGAGGATGGGGAAAAGCGTTACATGATTGCTGTGGACGGCCTCGAGGTAGGATNCAAGGTGATGAGTGGCCCTGAGGCTCCGGTTGAAAACGGAAACTTTTTGCCCTTGAGCAAGATTCCCTCTGGCTCAGAGATTCACAATCTGGAGATGAGTCCGGGACGGGGCGGTCAAATGGTTCGTTCCGCTGGAACATCCGCGTCACTAATGGCGTTGGCTGACGGTTATGCGCAGGTAAAGCTGCCATCCGGGGAAATTCGGAAATTAAACGAAAATTGTTTTGCCACGATGGGTTCGGTAGGCAACGCCGATCACGAAAAGATCGTCGTCGGAAAGGCGGGACGGACTCGGAACAAGGGCAAGCGGCCGATAACACGTGCCGTGGCGAAGAATCCGGTCGATCATCCAATGGGAGGTGGCGAGGGTCGCACATCTGGAGGTGGGCACCCGGTTTCACCATGGGGAGTCCTAGCTAAGGGCTTCAAGACTCGGCCCAAATACAAACCATCCAACCGCTGGATATTGGTTCGCCGCGACGGCCGGCCGATGAAGCAGAAATAAAGAGATATGGGACGTTCGATCAAAAAAGGACCGTTTGTGGAGCAGCACCTGCTTGACAAGATCGAGAAGCTGAATGCCGACGGNAANAAAAAGCCGATCAAGACATGGTCGCGCCGGTCGACAATCGCGCCGGAATTCGTCGGGCACACATTCATGGTTCACAATGGCAAGGCCTTTCTGACNGTGTTTGTGACCGAAAACATGGTTGGACACAAACTGGGTGAATTTTCNCACACGCGNACATTNAAAAGTCACGGTTCAAAGCAATAACAATTAAGCAGTCGGATAAATGGAAGTTTTGGCAGTCACAAAAGGAGTTCGGATGTCCCCNCAGAAAGTGCGGGAGATGGNTCGGCAGATCCAGGGCATGCACGCCGTGGAGGCNNGNGCCCTNNTGGGGGCTGTTCCNCGNAAGTCCGCNCGNTTGGTNGCCAAGACNCTNAAGTCGGCCATGGCNAANGCNGANNATATNGCCGACGANTGGGANGCNGANGATTTGCGCAATCGNATNTCTNANCTNGANCANAAAGTCAGCTCNACNAACAACAAGAANACNCGCCGNAGCAGNCAGACNAAGATNGANGCNTACCANAGTTTTCTGGACTCCACTCACAAGCTTGAGCAGACGATGCTATATGTTAAAGAGGCAACCGTGGGAGACGCGCCGACGATGAAACGCTGGCGACCAAGGGCTCGCGGCTCGGCCAGCCCGATACTTAAGCGGAGTTGCCATATTCGCATCGTACTCACCGATCAAATTTAACGAACCTGTATGGGACAAAAAACTAACCCAATTGGATTACGCCTCATCGTCAATAAGGATTGGCGCTCCAAGTGGTATGCTGAGAAGAAAGATTTCGGAGCGCTGCTTGTGGAGGATTACAAGATTCGACAGTTGCTGAAGAGTAAACTACAGGCAGCTGCCGTGCCGCGCATTCAGATTGAGCGCGCTACCAGTCGGTGCAGGATCACCATCCACTCGGCCCGGCCGGGTGTGGTTATCGGGCGTAAGGGTGCCGAGATCGATAGTATCAAGGAGGAACTTAGCAAGATGACCGGCAAGGAAGTGTATGTTGAGATCGCCGAGGTTAAGAACCCGGAACTGGACGCCCAACTCGTCGCCGAGAACATCTGTATGCAGTTGGAGCGCCGCGTGGCGTTTAGGCGAGCAATGAAGCGGACCGTGCAGGTGACGATGGATATGGGCGCGCTTGGTATTCGCTTGCGCGTGGCCGGTCGGCTGAATGGGGCTGACATTGCCCGTTGTGAGAATACGCGGGAGGGTGCGGTGCCGTTGCATACTTTGCGGGCCAACATTGACTACGGATTTGCCGAGGCCGCCACCCAGTACGGGGTCATCGGGGTGAAATGCTGGATTTGCCGCAAGGATCCTGCCGAGGAAGAGGCCGATCGCGTCAAGCGGGGGCCAAGGCGTGACACCCGCCCAAGGCGCCCGATGGGCCCGCGCGGCAACGGTTAAACTTATATCGGAATGGCTTTACTACCTAACAAAGTTAAATATCGCAAAATGCACCGTGGCAGCCGGAAAGGTGTTGCGCAGCGGGGCAATAAAGTGTCGTTCGGATCCTACGGGCTTCAGTCACTGGAGCGCGCTTGGATCACCGGCACGCAGATTGAGGCCGCCCGTGTGGCGATCTCCCGTGGTATGAAGCGCAAAGGTAATATGTGGATTCGTATATTTCCTCAGAAGTCTGTTACCAAAAAACCGTTGGAAGTGAGAATGGGCAAGGGCAAGGCTAACGTGGATCACTGGGTGGCCGTGGTTAGGCCGGCCACAATGTTGTTTGAAGTTGAAGGTGTGCCGGAAAGCGTTGCACGCGAAGCTTTGAGTTCAGCGGCGGCCAAAATGCCGGTTCGCTGCAGGTTTGCCGAGCGTGATTAAAGTGAAAGTAGCAGGATGAATATTTCGGAGATCAGAGATAAGACAAAAGTTGAGTTGGCGGCGCAGGGCCGTGACCTCCGTAGGGAATTGTTCAACCTCAAGGTTCAGAAAGCCACCAGCCAGTTGGAGAAACCGATCCGCCTGCGTGAGTTGCGGCGTGACATCGCCCGCATCGAAACACGCTTCACNCAGATGGCCNGGAAGGACGCGCTGGAGAACCTTGCAACGGCGCTGAAAGGGGTGAAGGATTTTACAGTTGATGGNGTTGCCTCANCATTACTCGGNTTGGCCAAAATCGGTTTGAACCGCAAGGATGTGTTGAAGGTNGGAGGATCCGTGTTCAATAAGAATAAAGCTCGCCTGACCAACAGGGAAATGGCGGAACTAATCCAGGCTAAGGGCAGGGAAAAAGCCGTGGGACTCATCAAGAAGGAAGCGGCAATAAATTAAGAAAGCAATGACCGAGACAGAAACAACTTCTTCAGTACGCGATAGTCACCGTAAAGTTCGGGAGGGCGTGGTCGTCTCTTCCAACATGGACAAGACGGTCGTTGTGAAAATTTCCCGGCGGATCGCGCATCCGCTATACAAAAAAATCATTACCAAGTTCAGCAAGTTTCATACGCATGATGAGAAAAATGAAGCTAATGTGGGCGATCTTGTTGAAATTATGGAAACCCGGCCGATCTCCAAGACCAAGCGCTGGAGGCTTGTCAGAATCGTAAAGAGCGGCGAGCTGGCCATGGCAGCCAAGGAGGCAGAAGCAGCGGCTTAGGGCAGCAGGAAAGACAAGGCGGAAAATGTTACAGCTAAGATCCAGATTAAATGTAGCCGACAACTCCGGGGCCAAGAAGGCTTGGGCAATCGGAGTACTGGGTATCCGCAAGGACACCGCCTCCGTTGGCGATGTTATCAAGGCCCACGTCCGTGAGGCAGCCCCGGATGGTAATGTAAAAAAAGGCGAGGTGGTTAACGCCGTGGTGGTTCGCACCAAGTCGCCCATCCGCCGTCCGGACGGCTCCGTGCTGAAGTTTGACTCTAACGCCATCGTGATCATTGACGAGGATGGCAACCCGCGTGGCACACGTATTTTTGGGCCGGTGGCCCGTGAGTTGAGGGTAAAGAAATTCATGAAAATCGTCTCATTGGCGCCGGAGGTAATTTAAATGGGCAAAAAGCGGCACTTTAAAAAAGGAGACACAGTTTACATCCTGTCCGGAGAGGACAGGGGGGCGAGTGGCAAGGTGATCGATGTCCTGACTTCAAGTGAACGTGTGGTCGTCGAGGGACTGAACATGGTCAAGAAGCACATCCGCAAAAACCAGGATCAACCGCAGGGTGAAATCGCCGAGCGCGAGGGAACCATCCACTGGTCCAACGTGATGCGCGAGGACCGCTACTTTAGCAAAAAACGGAAGCCCAAGGATGCCGTTGCAACCGAAGTGGCCGAAGGCAAGTCTGAAACTGAAGAATGATCCCCAGATTACAGCAAAAATATCAGGAAGAGATCCGTACCAGGCTTCAGGGCCAGGANAAGTACGGTAACATTCATGAGGTTCCCAAGATCGAAAAGATCGTGGTGCATATGGGCGTCAGNCCGGAACTGGGAAAAGAAGTTCTCGGCGACGCACTGAAAGACATGACCACCATCACCGGCCGGAAGCCATCGTTGAACAAGGCCAAGGTAAGCGTTGCTAACTTNAAGTTGCGCCANGGCATGACCACCGGNTGTCGCGTGACGCTTCGCCGGCAGANTATGTACGAGTTTTTGGATNGACTAATTGCCACTGCGTTGCCTCGGATTCGNGATTTCCGCGGAATCAACTCGAAGGGTTTTGATGGATTTGGTAATTTCTCAGTCGGAATCGATGACCAGTCTATCTTTCCCGAGATTGATGTGGACAAGGTCAAGCACACGCAGGGAATGGATATCACCATCGTCACCACTGCGAAGAACGATGATGACGCCTTCGAATTATTAAAAGAATTTGGAATGCCGTTCGACGGCAACCGTAAATAAGGAAGATATGGCAAAAAAAGCCTGGATNGAGCGAGACAAACGCAAGGCCAAGACAGTGGCGAAGTATGCGGCCAAGCGGGCTGAGTTAAAAGCCAGCGGTGACTACGAGGCATTGGCCAAGTTGCCGCGTGACGCCAGCCCAGTGCGNCTGGTCAACCGTTGCGAGGTCACCGGTCGTCGCCATGGGTTCCTTCGCAAGTTNCGCATGTCCCGCCTGACTTTTCGGGAATTGGCCCGGTCGGGGATGATCCCTGGCGTGACCAAGGGCAGTTGGTAAGGAAATACATATGGATCCAATCGCTGATTTATTAACCNGTATACGCAATGCCAACTTGGCGTTGAAGCCGGAGATNTCCGTGCCGCACTCCACCATCAAGGAGAGCGCCGTGAGAATCCTCAAGGANGAGGGGTACTTGGANTCGTTCAACGTCGAGGGCGACGTNAAGCGGAACATCCGCATCNAACTCAAGTTTCAGGGTCGNAAGGGTATCATCACCGGNCTGCANCGGNTCAGCAAACCCGGGTTGCGCCACTACACCTCGGCCAATGANATNCCGCTNGTNCTGGGCGGCATGGGCATNGCNGTNGTGAGNACNCCGCAGGGNCTNATGAGCGGGCACGATGCACGCCGNAAAAACCTCGGTGGNGAACTNCTGTTCAANGTCTGGTAACAGAACANAAAAAGATGTCACGAGTNGGGAGCAAATTGATAGAGGTGCCGGACAAGGTCAANGTGGCNATCGCCGNCNATCACGTCGCGGTNGAGGGNCCCAAGGGCAAGTTNNNGATNGACATGCCCNGNCGCACGAGNGTNTCNCANGAGGGAAACNTNCTGACGGTGGCTCGCGACGGGGATGACCGGGANGCCNGGGCGATGCANGGNCTNGGNCGCTCGCTGCTCAACAACATGGTNNTGGGCGTNTCNGAGGGNTACGTNAAGAAACTCGAGATCAACGGNGTTGGCTTCAAGGCACTGGTCAACGGCAACACNGTNACCATGAACCTCGGTTACTCACATCCCATCAAGTACGATTTNCCCGACCAGGTNAAAGTGACCGTGGACAAGGACACCANNGTCACCATCGAGGGGCCNGACAAGCANAAGGTTGGCTTGGTNGCTNCCGAGTTGNGNGGGTTCTACCCCGTGGAGCCNTACAAGGGCAAGGGCGTGAAATACGCCGANGAGCGCGTCCGNCGCAAGGAAGGCAAAACGGTACAATAATTTTTGAGAAGCCTCGGTTTAGAAGGGGCAGGTGAAATGAGAGCTGATAAAAAACGTGATTTACTGAAACGCCGGCGCTGGCGCATCCGCAAAAAAATTGTGGGCACAGTCGAGCGCCCTCGCATGAGCGTGCGTTTCACCAACAAGAACATCTACGTCCAGTTCATCGACGACGGTGCTGGCAACACGATTGCCTCTGTATCCACCCGGGCCAAGTCGGTCAACGGTCTGGCTGCCAACGCGGCTGGTGCAGTTGAGATCGGCAAACTGGCGGGAGAGGCAGCAAAGTCGGCCGGCATCGAGACAGTCGTGTTTGACCGCAGCGGCGCTAATTTTCATGGGAAAGTCAAAGCTTTGGCCGAAGCGGCCCGCGAAGCAGGATTGAAACTATAAGGACTACCGTGGCAGAAGAACCCAATCAAAACGAGAATGCTCCGATCGCTGAGGCGCCTCAGGCTCCAGCTGAGGTTACACCCGCCACAAAAGGGCCTGACCAGCGTCAGGGTGGAGGAGGCGGTGCCGGTCGTTTCGGAGGCCCAGGCCAGCGTCAAGGTGGAGGCCCAGGCCAGCGTCAAGGTGGAGGCGGCGGCGGTCGTTTCGGGGGCCCAGGCCAGCGCCAGGGCGGTGGTGGCCAACGCGGCCGTTTTAACGACAAGCCGGATGATGGATTCTCCGAAAAAGTACTTTGTATCAACCGTTCGTCCAAGGTGGTCAAGGGCGGTCGACGGTTTGGGTTCAGTGCAGTGGTGATTGTGGGCGACAAAAAAGGCAAGGTCGGCATGGGGCAAGGGAAAGCCAACCAGGTCCCCGATTGCATTCGCAAGGCAAGCGAAAATGCTCGTACACAACTTGTGAACGTGGTTCTCCGTGATACCACCATCCCTCACGAAGTCCTTAGCCGATACGACGGAGCGAAGGTGCTGCTCCGCCCGGCCTCCACCGGTACTGGCATCATAGCTGGTAAGACAGTTCGGGCCGTGTGCGAACTTGCCGGCGTGCGCAATATGTTGAGTAAGTCACTTGGTTCTAACAACCCCGTGAACTTGGCCAAAGCCACACTCGACGGTCTTTTGGAGTTGCGAGACAGAAACGAAGTCATGAAAGCTCGGGGGAAAAACGTACCGGAACCTGAAGTGCTCGCAGCTGAGGAATCCGCC
>PAJC01000096.1 GCA_002705165.1 Planctomycetaceae bacterium
GGAGTTTCGATCGACCCGACTCAGGAAGGGCTGCAACGCATGCAACAATTCATGGTGCAAGCTGCTCCTTCGCTGAACCCTCGCACAACAAAACAGTTTGTTGCAGGTCTGCAAAAGAGTTTGGGGCAGCAAGTTGTCACTGTGGAAGGNGTTTCNCCTAAAACGCACTTTGCTCAGGTATTGGTTGAAGCNGANTACCGCATGAAATTGATTGGTATTGGTNTAGAGAAGCCACCAGTNGCCATTCGTACATATATTGGATCAGCNTCTCCATCCTCGGTGAATCGCAATGCGATGGCTCGCTGGTATTTCACGCCAAATTACGAATGTGTTCGAGTAAGTGATGATAATCTGGCTATGCAATTGGTTGGAGCCGGAGTCAAACTTGTTGGTGCNGATGAANTGGTGCAGATCGATGGNACACGAGTTGGAAGTGGTCTGGTTGATCGGGCCAGCAAAACATTCCAACAATCGTTTACGGAGAAGTATCCACAGCTTGCTTCTCAGGTTCCTGTTTATGCACAGATGCGAAACCTGATTGATATGCTAATCGTGGCAGCTTTCATCCAGGAAAAAGATTATTATNCNCAGGCTAGCTGGGATCTTGGGTTGCTCGGCAACGAAAAAGTTCTCTCAGTGGAAGTTTATCCGGAGCCAAAGACTGTAGAGACTGCGGTCAATGCGGTTTGGAAAGGTAACTCGCTGATGACACCCATTGGTGGTGGAGTTGATATCCATCCTTTGACGGCACTGTCGTCCCCAAATCTTCTTCAGGATGAAGATAATGTTGTACGTAAAACTCATCAACGTACGTCAATCGAAGGTTTGCAGGGTGGCCAGTGGTGGTGGGACTAGACCTTGTCTGANAAGGCTATTTGAAAAGATGCTACATAAAGCGAGTGCGGTTTCATCCGCCTCGCTTTTTTATTGCCCTNCCTCTGATTGCCCTACCTCAGTTAGTACGATNCGTAAATCGCAGACATTCGTGTGGGTTGGNCCACAGAGAATCAGGCCATCAAGTAATTGGAAAAAAGTGTAGGCATCGTTCCGGTGCAAATGGTCTGCGGCATCGGGCTTATGCTGCTGGAGGCGTTCTATCAGGTGTTGATCAGCAAAGGCTCCGGCCGCATTGGTAGGCCCATCTTCGCCATCTGTACCGCCGGATAATATGGCGGCATGATCCATGCATCGGATGATATCCGGACTGTGAGTTAATTGGTCGACAATGGCGGCTAATNNTAATTGCTGATTTCGTCCACCTTTCCCGCGAATGGTTTCGTCGATCAGTTTTACAACGGGCTCTCCACCGGAAATGTAAGCACGCTTGCCACCGAGTTGTTTCATCTCTCTTAATTTCTTAGCATGCTGTTGACCAAGATCTTCTGCAAAACCTTCCAGATTAACGTGCGCCAGACTCTCGGCAATGTATCCCAGGTCCTCTGCTTTCTTNACAGCAGCAGTCACCGCTGTGGCATTGTTTCCAATGACTTGGGTGTGACAGTGTGCGAACGATTGTTGAGATATCGAGAGGCCTCTTAGAACAATTAAACATTTCTGGATGATTGGGTCATCCGCGTCTAGCAATTCGTCAATGGTATCGATAGCCTGGTCGATAGAAGCCGGATCAGCGACAGTGGGCCCGGACGCGATGATATCNATTGGATCACCTAATACGTCGGAGATGATGAGCGTTGCGAGTCTTGAGTTTTGAGCATACTGAGCCAGTCCACCGCCTTTCACCAGACTCAGCTTTTTACGAACAGAGTTGAGTTGTTCGATGTTGGCNCCCGCACTACTTAGTTTACGAGTTATATATTGCAGGTCGGCAAGCGTGATTTTCTTCATAGGTAAAGGCAGTAATGCGGACCCGCCTCCTGAAATCAGACAGATGCAAACGTCAGTAGGCTTGGCTTGTTGCAGAAGACTTATGATTTCAGAGGTNCCCTGCACTCCCCGATCNGTCGGTTCATTNACTCCTGCAGGTCTNGCCCCGTGTAACGTAATATTNGGAAGTGCTTGTACGCAATCGTCNGGTACGTTGACCCAACCTGAAACAGGAAGCCCTGAGCCTTCTAGGGCAGTGATGACTCCGCGAGCCATACCGTTTCCAGCCTTGCCAGCGCCGATGACAAAAATACGACTGTTCGCGGTGAGAGGATAGTGTTGATGGCCGACTTGAAGTGACTGTTGTGTATAGGTAATGGCANCTTCTGTGAGTNGCTTGCTATCCACAGCGTCNACNCCCGCCTGCCAAATAGCTTTGGCGTCCGTTGCTAATGATGTCATTTCAGTGGAATACCTTTACGTCTGATGAACTCTCAGGATATCGAGCCACTGTCCGGAGCGTTCTATAGTTATCTGGCTAAGGCTATTAGGATCGGCGGTGTTGCAAACGAAGCCAATGAGATAACTATGACCAAGCACTTCGATTTTCCCGGCCAGACTGCACCAAACGGTTCCCTGACCTTTATTAGGAATAGCTAGGTTGTTAAAAAACGACTGGANAAATCCGCTTGAGCTTAATTGCTCCGGCCATTGGCGAAAGATAGGTTGATGCAGTTCCAGAATCGTAGTNAAGTTCGGTACAAAATGGTTTAGGATATTTCCTAGATGCTCTTTTTCAGGTAACGACTGTCCACGGCCAATAGGGGCCAGGACCAAGGCGCGAATTCGAACTGGACTTCCATAGATTTCTATGCGAAATGGCTCACTGATTACGGGCAGTAANGGTAATTGCNNNATGTCTATGNTTAGATTGCGTTGCTGTCCATNCGTCNCTTGTCGTTNACCATTGCGGGTCGCCAGAACCCACCTTAGTGAGACTAAACAGATGAGTATGGCTCCGGCACCGATCCAGGTTCCAGGTTGATTTAACAAATCCAAAATTGGCATCCTTCGATGGCATGACCGATTGAATACGGACTTAGAAGTTAAGATTTCTCGGCTTATGGTGATATACGAACCGTTGTTGGAAACGAATGACTCGATGGTGTTAATGGTATCGGTGAAGTATTAGACAAGTGGGGGATTTGCTTTTGGATGGTAACGTTATCTATCGAGACTTCCCCCAGTCCCATCAAGGCAAAAGTGAGCTGTACCGAACCGTCTTCGGGTGCTACTCGTATCAGTGAGAAAGGTTGCCAACCTGTGGTATGGTGAAAACGGTCGGCCATCCCGATTCCTCCGATTGAATCATAGACAACGAAACCATCTCCGTGGTGTTGAAGTGGCTCTGTAATATTAACCCATCCACGTATGTGTAGAACCTCACCGCGTTGTACCGGAACTTTGCCTGATCTGATCCAAACGGGAGCTTCTAAGAAGGACGGTGTTGTTGAGTTTTGAGTGGTCCAGGCTTGTAGTCGCAGGCTCGAAGTTCCTTCGCGTGGAAAGTGTGGCGTAAGTTCAACCAGAGACTGTACCACGTGATGTGGATGACGATGATGTTGCCAGCCAGCTGCTTGCACCTGTTTGAGATTTTCCATCCCACCCGCTTTCAACTGATTAGCAGACCAATGGGAATTTCTCAGCTGTTTTTCAGTTACAAAGTATTCCGGCAAACTAGTTACTCCCAAAGTCAGAGGATTCCCAGTTGGTTGTGTTCGCGTACCCTGAGTCTGATTCCAGGCTGCGAGCTGAGTTTGTCTTAGCAGATCGTCGGTCTGAGAAAGTAATTGATAGGCCACGTCCGATTCATTGGTTGATACATGTTTCCTTGCTTTTTGCAGGCTGGATTGGGCCTGAGTATAGGGAAGCATGANATNTTGTTTTGTTTCGNTCTTGAAANGATGGATTTGTGTTAGCGGTTGAAGCCTTACNAGTTCTTGCTGAAGTAGGTCGTAGGTGAGCTGAAGTGTACGAGTACGGTGTTGATAGATTTTTCGTTGCACGAAATCTCGCACTAAAGGATCTGCGGTCAATACGATTCGTGAAACATTGGATTCCATCGTCAGGCTTACCATGTTCGAAGCCTCTCGCGAACCTCGAAGTCGTTTAATTCCGCTATAGTTGATCTGGTATGGACGATAAGTAACNGGTACACCTGAAACTTTAAATTCGANCTCCCGAGACTTCGTCGGACGGCTAACGATTTGCTGATGATCATCGTTACTAAAGACCCATAACAATCGCGCGCGNGTGGTCTGTGTCATATATACCGTGATATCGCTCCGATTGACCTTAACTTTACCGGTTGTTGTACCACCTGCAATCCANGGTCCGATGGTATCCAATTCATTGTTGATACGCTCCAGAATTCGGCGTCGTTGAAGTGTATCTTCGTCCGTTTGATCGAGACGAGAGAGCGATTGAATNTGAATTCCCCTGGCACCTGTTGCAAGAGCGCGATTGACTGCCATCGAAAGTTGATCGTAACTGATGATGGTTGACAGGCGTTTTGACGTTAGGCGTTCAGGCTGCGAGCTGACTAAGGCATGTTGTTGGTGTAAGACCACCTCCGGAATTTGACTTGGTACTTTCACCCAAACATTGCGACCTCGTCTTAATTCTCCAATGGCTTGCAATAGTTGTTGGGTGGAGTACTCGATGCTTAGCCCACTAAAGAAGGGTTGCCAGGTTAATTGGCAGATCTCTGTATAACGACTGATGTCCTGGAATCCACTTTGAATTGTTCCGATCGTGGGGCGTTGATACTGCCTGGACTGTTGGTTGAGATAATTGGTTTGGTTCTTAATGCTGGTTAAGTCGGCGCTTTGAATGTGATCGCCAAGATTCCAACAGAGAATCGGACTTAAGTTTGTCGATGCGGTTAGTTCCGTACTTAGATTGGGCGGCGCAATGAGCTTCAGACCAATCCGTCGTGCGGTTTCAAGTTGTTGAGTTGTTGGGAATTGTTTGAGTGCAACAGTGTTGAATCCCAGCGAATGTAACAACTCAAGTGGCTCACCATTATGCTCGATTACTTTCGGCATGTAGGGAAAACCATTGACCAACAATACCGACTCCTGAATGGAAATTTGATTTTCGTTNTCACTCNAGGTCACCAAGTCCGCGGAACCGTTTTGCTGGTAATTTGCAGGNGCGACAACGTTACCGGTCACGCTTGGATTTTGCATCTCAAATTCATCGATCCAAAGTTGTAGTTTGCCAGGAGCACTGTAGACATTGAGCATCACATTGGTGATATATGCCTGTCCTGCACTTACCTGGGGACCATGTTGGCTCCGGAGGCTAGGGACTTTACTTTTTAGTTGGGAGTAGATTTTTGAGATGGTTAGCTTTTGCCAGCTACCTGCCATCGTATAAGCATCGCCGTATACCTGAACCTGAAGAGGCTTCTTTGTTTGTGGGTCAAGCGTACGAGGCAGGACGACCGTCCCGATGATTTGAACGTGATTACGATTAGCACGCACCCAAACAGAGGGATTCAATTCGTCAATAAGTCTGATCTGAGGAGTGTTATAAGCATAGTGAATGTGTGTNCTTTGCCCGGCAATAAGTTCCAGATATTCGCTTTGCTTACCGTGATGAAGAATCTCGTGATCGTGGCGGTGGGCGGTGGTGANCACTTGCCCGTCGGAATCGACGCGATGCCATGTGACTTCAGTGGATTCAAAAGAATCCTGAACNTGCNCGAAAAGGCTAACNGAGTATGTGAAGAAGATGATGACAATACAGAGCCACCAACCGACGCTAAACGGTCGATCAGAGCATCTCTTGACCCTTTTAGCGTGCCTCATTTCACGCCTTTCCGAGTTAATTGTCAGATTCTTAAAAACTATTTAATTTTGACAATAGTTTTTGTCGCTTCCCTGCGATTTATTAAACACAGATTTTAGGAACGATTGGAATTTCCATCCAGATCAATCAATGGCCTTCTAGGTGGTTGAAACCACTTATTTCGAAGTGTTCATGGTTGTTACAGGATATGGAGCAGAGCTTGGTTAGCAGCTTGAGATGAAAGATATCCCTGATTTTGAAGCCTTATTGAAGATAGAATCTCCCAATGCGCTGATTGAGCGTTTAGATGAACTGGCAGATGANATTGCCGGAGAAAATGGAGAGAAACTTTCTTCCATCGTTGCCGCCCTGAAGATTCAGGCAGANGGCCGACGNTGGATCATCAACGAACTACGTGAAACACTAGATCAATTGCGCATGGACCTCCAATATGTCCTGCTCGATTTGGAAGCAACTCGCCGAGAACGTGACGAATTAGCCAAACAGTAGCTGCCTCCGATCAATACTCGTTAATAGGCACAAATAATCTGCTGGTCTCATCTTAAAAAACGCAGATAATTACAGAGTTATCTTCGTTCGATGTCATAATCATAGAACAAATACTTTTGCTGTAAGCAGAGATCTGTATGTCTGATATTACCTCCGAAAAACTGTCACGTTTCTGCGTAGAGATGGGCGTGCTCATGCCTCAGGAAGCAGATAATTCCCTGAGTGAAGCAGGAGGGAGCAATGCCAGCCTAGAAGCTTATATCAGTGTCCTGACTCGTAAAGANCTGGTAACNAACTGGCAGTTGGACCGTCTNACNAAAGGGCACCGTGANGGNTACTTTTACGGTAATTANAAAGTTCTTTATCTGGTTGGNGCNGGAACCTTTGCTCGCGTGTATCGATGNGTTGACACCAAGTCAGGTCGAGTTCGGGCTGTGAAGGTCCTACGTCATCGGTACGGNGATGATNTGGAAGTCACTGAGCAGTTCATGCGTGAAGCTCGTATGGTAATGCCTCTGCGTCACCCGAACATCATCCCGGTCCACGAGGTAGATTCGTATAAGGGACGATATTATATGTCCATGGACTTCATCGAAGGCCAGAATTTGCGTGACTTCGTAAAGCTACGAAAACATATGGAGCTTGGCGAAACNATGAAGTTGATTCGGGGGATCTGTAATGGGTTACAGTATGCTTACGCCGAAGGGATTACTCACCGAGACTTGAAACTATCCAATGTGTTAGTGACAAGTAAAGGGCAGGCTAAGATAGCGGACTTTGGTTTGGCTACCATCGTCAGTACGGATGAGAAAAAGAAGAAAGAGCAGGGAACTAGTCCACGTTCCATTGATTATGCCGGTTTGGAGAGAGCGACGCAGGTTCCTCGCAACGATGTCCGCAGTGATATTTTCTTTGTCGGATGCATGTTTTACCACTTGTTNGCCGGNCANCCTCCTCTCTCCGAAACTCGNGACAGAATNCAGCGTTTAAATATAGGTAGGTATCGTGATATTCCTCNCATTGGTAAATATGTGAGTGGTTTACCTANTCAAGTCATTGCGATTGTGAACAAAGCTACTGCATTTGATCCCGAACGTCGGTATCCAAATTACGAAATGTTGATGGCCGATNTTGAGAAAATCGAGGAAGCAGACGGTGTTCTGCTTGAGCGGCGAACCATNACCAAAAACAAGGATGGTGAAGAGGTAGCAGCTACNNCGGCCAAACGAGGAGNGATCCAACAGGAAGGTGANGGTAAAACCGTTCTCCTTGTCGATTCACGTCAAAAAATGCAGGAACTCCTAAGAGCTCAGTTGGGNAAACGAGGTTACAGGGTGTTAATCGTTTCTAATGCTGAACGAGGNNTNCAACGCCTCCAAGACGGGTTTGGTGAATTTGATAGTGCGATTTTCTGTACAGGAGAATTAGGTGAAGAGGCACTGTTGGCTTTTAATCAGCTAGGCAGCGATTATCGAACTGAGTCGCTTCCAGCTGTCATCGTTGTCGAAAAAGCTCAGACCTCGATGGCTAGCCGAGCGAAGCTNAGTAATTTGCATGGCTTACTTCAAATGCCCATTAAAGTGCGTCAGCTTCGAGAAGCGCTGGTTAAACTCATTAGNCGCAAGGAAGCTTTGGATGCTGCTGAGGAAGAAGTCTAGACTTTGATGTGCTTCCATCCTCCGTGTTGGAATCTTCCCAGTATCAGAAAACTTCGCAACACAACATCTGTGACCATGGCGTACCAGGCACCTTCCACACCCATATTGCGACCGGTAATCACAATGTCGGTGAGTGGGATCGCGATTTGATCCCAGCAGAGGTAATAAGCCAGTGGGATGCGGATGAAGAGTAGTCCGATGAAGGAGAAGATTAGAGGAAAGATGGTGTCTCCTGCTCCGCGCAAAGCACCGGTCATGATGATCACAATGGCCAGTGATGGCATACTAACAGAGACAATTCTAATCAACGGCGCAGCCATTCCCACTGCTTCAGCTGTTTTCTCGCCAGCAAAGACACTGGTAATTGCATCAGCAGTAAAAAAGAATACTAGTCCGGCAAGCGTCATCACACTCCCCCCCCACAAACAAGCTAGCCATGTGGACTTGCTGGCACGCGTAGGAATACCGGCACCCAGGAACTGACCAACCATCGTAGTTGCCGCCACCCCAAAGGCATGCCCCGGTAGATAAGCTAAGGCCTCGATTCGTATAGCCGTACCATGAGCAGCAGCAGCGATNGTTCCCATTGANTTCACGATCGATAGAAACCACATTTGAAAGGAAACTACGATGAGCATATCGATACCACCAGGGATTCCGATCTTCAGAAGTCGTGAGATTATTGCCAGTTTTGGTTTCATCAGGTNCAATTGAAGCTTTAGATGAAACCGTCCGCGGATTAGATAACTTATGATGATTGACCCGCCGATGGCATAACCAATGGCTGTACCGANGGCGATGCCCTCCCAACCCATTTCAGGGAACGGNCCCCAGCCGGTTACCAGACAAAGGCTGCAAACAACGTTTACAATATTTACGATTGCCATCGTGATAAAGCCACTCATAATATCCCCAGCTCCGCGCAGGCAAGCGTTCCCAATCATATGCATGATGGCAAAAGGGAAAACAGGAATGATGATTTTGAAGTACTGAGCTCCGGCGTCGCTAGCGGCAGGTGGCAGTTGCATAATGTCGATCAACTCGCGCGGAAAAATCCAGGCAATCGTCGTGATCACCGTCAGTAACATGAGGGCGATTGTGATTGCCTGATTAGTNACCAACTTAGCCTTTTCGTATTCGCCGGCACCGAAGAATCGGGAGACTAATGCGGTGGCNCCCACACCAATTGCGGCGAAGATCGATGGTAAAACCCAAAGCACATAGGCCATGAGATTAATTGCGGCCAAGTGATGTGTTTCTAGATACTGAGCCGTTAGATAATGATCCGTCCAGGTGACCAGCATGATCATTAGTTGTTCGATAACAACCGGGAGTGCCAAACGCAGCATAGGACGCAAATTTGTCTTTGAATTTACGATTTGTGTGGCGGCGTCCACGACGGTGCTCTCTGCGATCAAGTATCCTGATGAATCTCTGCAATCCAAGAACAGTTTTCTTGGAACCGACAGTATGGGACGCTACTGAATGACAGTCAACGAGGCTTTTAGGAAGACTGCCTGATTAATCTTAGACAATTAAAACGACGTCGGTTCAGATCGTTCGATAAATATTAGTGATCCAAAATGAATTCACTGCTATTAAGTAAGGCCCACCAGATATCCTGNAGGAACTGTTGTTCACCGGCCTGAGCCTGCAGNGAAAGCTGCTTGATCTTCGTCAGCTCNTCTTTNGATGGATGACGAGCCAAAGCGGCCATGAAAAGTTGCTGTACTTTGACTTGAGTCAGATTGGTACTTGCCACAATCTTACCCAGTACCGTGTTGGCTTCCAGCTTCGTTGCTTTTTTCATCAATTCGCCATTCATCAAAATCAGAGATTGCTGGATGTCTCCCTTGAATGAACTTATCTCCCCGGCTTCGTCCGTTTCCCTTTGCCGAGTGAATTGACCCAACCAACTACGTTGAGCTAATTGCTGCTGCCCAAAGGAATCCGGAGTGCGAAGTTTGCCACTTAATGCCAGCAACGACTGGTAGACCTCTTCAGGTTCTAACTGACGTGAGTAATAACGACTAAACAATGGTTGATCGCCCAATTCCGGACTATCGATTCCGTTAGATGGAGAGTAAATGCTTGATCGTAAGAACGGATCTGAAAGGGCGAGCCATTTAAGTACTGATTTGAGATTGTATTTATTAGCTCGAGTTTGACTGGCAAGTGATTCAAGCAATTGAGGGTGTGATACCTGAACATGTGGTCCCATATCATCCACATCAGAGGTGAAGCCATACCCGAAGAAGTGACTCCACATCCGATTGACCAAAGTTCTTTCCAGAAGAGGAGAATCACTTACTAGTGAAGCTAAACGCGATCGTCTGTCGAAGTTCTCCACAGCTCCACTTGCAGAGGTTTCTGGATGTCCGAGAAAAGTCGGNAAGGCTAGTCGCGCCACCCCATTGGATTGTTCNAAGTAGTTACCAGCATCGCCTTCCGGAGTTTTAACTCCTTGGAAATCTTCGTTGGAAAGAACGAAACCAGCTTGGGCACCTTTACCGACTGGTGAGACGTGTAACTGACTGAAATAGGAGTCCATTTCCCAGAATTGNTTTTGGGCGATATCCGAGGAAGGGTGATTGTGACATTGTGCACATTGCAGCTTTTGGCCTAGGAAAATACTGGTCGTGCGGGCTGTTGCTAAGGTTGTGTCGTCACCATTNACCGATGCCAGTAAGAAGTTGACGGCACCGTTGAAATGATCTGAATCCGGACGAGAGTCACCCGTGGCTGCAAGAAGTTGATGGACAATTTGGTTATATGGTTTGTTGGCCTGAAGTGAATCATAAATGTATTTAGCTAACCCAGCCCGATTTGCTTTATCTTTCCCGGTTCCGCCATGACGACCAATCAGTGTCTTAGTCCACAGATTAGTCCAATGCTGCAGATATTCTTCGGAGTATTGAGAAGAGAACAGTAAGCGGTTGACGAGGGTCTCCCTTTTATCAGGGCCTGAATTACCTTCAAAGAAAGGAGTNAATTCATTGGTNGTTGGNACNCGNCCGATTAATCGCAGGTAGACNCGNCGAACCCATTTCAGGTCCGAGGCGAATTCTGATGGCGTGATCCCCTGCTCTTTCCACTGTTTTGATAATTCCCGGGTGATGCTATTCAGGATGTCTTGTTCAGCCATCGGCTTGATATCTTCCGACGAAACAAATGCCAGCGGATGCTGCCACGTACTTGGTTCAGATTNTAAGTTGGNTACCAAAGGCTCNAGAGATGGCGAATCATCGCTTGAAATAATGGCCATTGGCTTAGGCNGTTCTGCTNCNGNGGCATTGTTTGGTGGTTGCTGANTTTGTTGAGCAAGTACCGCGATACTGTCCGTTCCAGCCGGGATTTCAGGCGTATTCGTTTTAGCGACTAAGTCGCGACCCTCGTCATTAGGAGTCAGGGGTGAATTAGAATTCAGGGAAATCGCGATGACGGCCAGGATACAGGCGGCAGCTGATAACGCGAAGGAGAGAGGCGCCCAGAGGGACACTCGCTTTTTTTGATGACGTGGTGTGATGGAGACCTGAGACACCATTTCCNTTTGGTTGCCGTTGAGTTTGGCNAGGATTTCGGTCGACATATCTGGTGGCGCAGCGTCACCTAANAGCTCTTCGAGCATGACATCCAATATCGGATTATCAAATTCGTATCGATTCTCGCTCATCGTCTAATTTAATTCCGCCTGATTCTTGTGTTCTACACAATCTCGAAGCTGTTTTTTGGCTCGCTGCATTAGATTCTTTGCTCCATGCTCCGTGATCTGTAAATGATCCGCAATGGCCGATCGCGTATGGTCTTCCCGGAACCTAAGTTCCANGGCATTNCGNGCTCTTTCTGTTAANCCTTCCAGNCACTCCCGTAACATGTCGAGAAGTGNATCTCCATTGTCTGCGCCGGCCCACTTATCCCAACTTGCATCGAGGCGTTCGATTTCATCGGTGACCACGTTTTTACCTTCCCGACGCTTGACNGAAATAAACAAGTTATAGGCGACCTTTCGCAGATACCCGGCCGTGGCGGCATCGTTGTACTGTTCGAATCCTTTTCTAATGACACGCAGGAAAGTNTCCTGGGTGATGTCTTCTGCCAGAGAAGCTTCACATCCCAGNACACGCAAATAACGCCAGATCCCNTGTTGATACTTATGTATCAATTGTTCAGGACTCAGAGGATCAGTGTTATTAGTACCGTCTCGCATCGTTATTTACGCAACTTACCCTTNNATACCAGCGAATGGCGGAGCTAAGTTGTACTCCGGAATCTTTCAAAAACGANGAAAAAGATAAAAAAAAGGGCGGTGCTATGGGATGCACACGCCCCTTTGTAGAGCAGATTTATCGTGGAGTTGTTTTTAGCTAAACAATTCCTTAATCACTTTACCACTATTAGCGATCTTCATAGGACGACCGTTTTGGCTGGTAAATGTGGTCTGCAGTGAGATACCAAGGGCCTTGCAAACAGAAGCCATGACATCCTGAGATGTATATGGTTCAGTTTCCACACGAGTACCATCTGAGTTGGTTTCACCAACGGCAATACCGCCNTTCATGCCACCACCACCGACGACGACACTCCAGCTTCGTGCCCAGTGATCACGACCGGCATTACCATTNATACGAGGTGTTCGGCTAAACTCGCCCATCCAAATGATTGCCGTGTCTTCAAGTAATCCACGTTGTTCCAAGTCCTCAGTCAGAGCGCTCATCGCCTGATCAAGTTCCGGAAGTTTAGTGTCACGTAATGTTGCGTGGATATTATTGTGATTATCCCATCCACCCAGACCAACTTCGATAAACGGTACCCCTTGTTCAACAAGACGACGAGCCATCAGGCACCCACGCCCAAAGTTTGTGTTACCGTACCGTTCTTTTACGTCTTCCGGTTCACTAGCAACTTTGAATGAATCCATTTGAGAACTGGTCATAAGATTCAAGGTCTTTTTAAGAATCTTCTGGTGGTCCGAAGCAGCTGAACCTCGCCGTTGGTTAATAAAACCTGATTCAATCAGGTCCAANGCGTACATCCGTTGATAGAGACGTTGATCTTCAAGACCCATCTGCAGGTTTCGTACCTGACCATTGGAGTTTACTGAAAAAGGAGCCCATGCCATGCCCAGGAATCCAGGGCCAACACTACCGCCTCCAACAGTTACGAATGGAGGAATNTCCAGTTCCGGACGCTGGTGATTCAGTTGATGGCTCAGGACAGCTCCATAACTCGGGTGTTCAATATTTGGNTTAGGCACATAACCGGTGTGCATGTAGTACCGTCCGCGACCATGGTCAGCTTCACGAGTACTCATACTGCGAATGATCGCCATATTATGCATCTGTTTTGCCATCAGCGGCATGTGCTCGCTAATTTGAGCATCGCCACTGGTTGCGATTGGGCGGAAAGGTCCGCCTGTAGGAGCACCGGGCTTAAGATCCCAGATATCCATCGTTGAAGGTCCGCCACCCATCCAAAGAAGGATAGCTGACTTACGACGACGTTTGAGGTCCTCCGCGTTAGCTAGGAGAGTATTCCCCATTGCTAAAGCTGGCATGGTCATGGCGGAAGCGCCCGTTAGATGCGACATGAAGTGTCGGCGGGACATTCCTGTAGGTGTTGATCTGCTCATATTAAATCTCCGCGGTATAAGTTTAGCCAGGTTCTCCCATAAGAACCTATCTCGGACTTAGTGGTTCAAAATAAACTCATTACTGTTAAGCACGGCCCACCAGATATCCTGGAGAGCGGCTGTTAAGTCACCCTTACGGGCAGCGAGTAATTGGTTTGCTACTTTCACCTCNTTCATACTTGGTTTGCGAGCAAATGCCGCTTCGAAGAGGTGGTTAATCTTTTGTGTATTATTTAGTTCACTGCTTGCCAAATCACTGAGNAAGCTTCCCTTTTCACTGGAAGTGGCTTTTTTCACCAGGTCGCCGTTGAACAGCATTAATGCCTGAGGAATGGTACCGTTGAAACTGGTCGTTTCTTCACCTTCATCATTACCAAAAGCAACGACAAACTGACCTAACCAACGAGATTTTAGTTGTTCCTGTTCTTCGTAGCTCCCGCGGCCTTCAAGTGCCCGGGTGGCTGTGATCAGTGATTCGTACAATTCTTCTGCCCGCATTTGTCGCATATAGAAACGACTGAATTTAGGCGTTTCACCAAGCAGTGGGTCATCAAGTGATTCATTCGATGAATTACTGCGACTTGAGAGTGCGTAGGATTCACTTAAAGCGATCCAGGAAATGAGTTGTTTAAGATCAAAGTTCTTCTTACGAATCTGTTGGCCTAGATAATCCANTAGTTCCGGGTGAGTCGCTGGATTGTGAGGACCCATATCGTCGATAGGCTTAGTGAATCCATAGCCCATGAAGTGAGCCCACATACGATTAGCCAGCATCTTGTCCAGATAACGAGATTCCATCATTAGCTTACCGAGTTCGTTACGTCGGACGACATCTTCGACATANCCGCTGGGATTAATTGTTTGGCCATCAACGAAAACNGGATAGGCGACTTTGGTGATACCGTTTCGTAACTCGTAGTAAATATCGGCCTTNTCGGGNTTNTTTGTAAGCCCTTCGCCCTGGAAGGATTCGTTGACTAATTCGACGTGAGAAACATTTCGTGTCCCAGTTTCGAAGCGACGAAGTGCCCGAGTTTGACGGAAGAACGCATTCATCTCCCAGAATTTTTGTTGCTTCCACTCGTTGAATGGGTGGTTGTGACATTGCGTGCANTGAACCTGAAGCCCCAGGAAGATGCGTGAGGTCTTGGCAGTTGCCTGAGCAGCNTTCTCTTCAAGTTTCATGGTCATGAAATTGACAGCACCATTGAAGTTCTCAGTGCCGGGAGTATTCGAACCTGTGGCCGTAACTAGTTCCGATACCATTTCGTTGTAGTATTTGTTTCGAGCAAGAGAGTCGCGCAGATACTTTTGCATGCCAGGCCGGTTGATAAGACTGTCACGCTCTGTGCCACCGCTTCGACCGATCAATACGTTGGTCCAAATGGTTGTCCAATTGTTGGCATATTGTTCGGTGTACTCTTCGTCGTAAAGTAACTTTGTGACCAAAGCCTTCCGTTTTTCCGGTGAGCGGTCTTTGGTGAATTCTCTTAGCTCGTCAACACTGGGGACACGACCCAAGATGTCGAGATATAACCGACGTACCCATTCACCATCGGGGGCAGCGGTAGAAGGGCGGATTTCATAATCTGACCAACCCTGACGAATCAGTCGGTTGATCTCGGCAACTTCCTGAATTCCATAATCTGAAGCTTCAGTTTGAGCTTCAACATGACCAGGGATTGATAGCATTTGGGCCAATAGACCCAGAACCGCAAATGTCCTTAGTTGACGTTTCATTCCGACGAATCCTATCTGTTTTGACAAAATCATTGCCTTACATCCTAGTAACGCTTGATGACCCAATCAGGTACTCAGGTAATTTCTAAAAAACTATCAAAACACCTTAAAAAAGGGTAAA
>PAJC01000097.1 GCA_002705165.1 Planctomycetaceae bacterium
GGTGAATTTGGTCGTACCCCCAAAATCTCCTTGCTAAGCGATTCGTTTAATGAGCCGGGACGAGACCATTGGGGGGCTGTGCAGACGGTCTTCTTTGCTGGTGGTGGAGTTCAAGGTGGCCGCGTAATCGGGGCTTCAGATAAAATTGCTGCCTATCCGGCAGCTGATCCCCAAACGCCTGAGAATATGGCGGCAACGATGTATCACTGTCTGGGAATTCCTCATACCACCGCCTGGCACGACGAGGAAGAACGCCCTCATCACATCTACCATGCATCGCCTATCGAAGGCCTGCTTTAAATAATCGAGGCTAACAATCGAGGGATTTACGACATCCCTGCTGGAATTAGCCAGCACCGCTAAGCTACCCGACACCCAAAACCTTCGAACTTATGAAGTGTCGCAGGCAGGCTTTTTCTTTTTGGACCAGAGGCTGTCTTCCTCGGTGTAGCGATCGGAACGGGTGAGTTGACTTTTAAGACTCTCGGATACTCTTATATAAGTCATCCGCAAACTGAACCATATATTGGTAATCGGCACCGACCATGGCCCAATTAGCCCCCGCTGCATGCCAGCGTTTGGCGGTGGCTGCACTGCTACCCATTCCTACGCCGACATAAACCCCCGCTTCACGACATTTGTCGATGGAGAGTTGAATCGCTTCCACGACGGTTGGATGGTCAATTTCCCCGGGCAAGTCGTACGAGCCTGAGAGATCGTAAGGCCCAATCACCACGCCGTCTAAACCATCTATGGAAACTAGGGCATCAATGTTGTCTACGAGAGTTCGGGATTCGATTTGACCGACGACGAAAGTCTCACGATTGGCTTGCGAAAGATAAGTGTCGTTTTCAATGCGGCCGTAATTAGTACTGCGGCGTGGACCATACCCCCGAGTTCCCTGCATCGGATATCGACAGGCATTTACGAATTCCTGAACTTCAGCAACGGTCTGTGCCTGAGGTAGGATGATGCCTTCAGCACCTGCGTCTAAGACGCGTTTGACCCAGGCGATCTCTCCGGAGGGTACTCGGACGATTCCCGGTACATTGCACGCACGACAAGCAATGATGTGATTTACCATGGACTCAAAGTTAGTGGGGCTGTGTTCCAGATCGATCCATATGTAATCAGCCGTTGCGGCAAGGGCTTCTGTGACGGAAGCATCAGAGAAACTAACCGTTGGTCCTACGCATAACTGGCCGGCGTCCATTTTGTTCTTGAATGCCTGGATATTGTCGTACATCTCTTAATACCGTCTTAAATAATACGTCTGTTTACCAAGTCCAGCCGTCACGAATTTCCGCATTTACCACTGCGCCGTCCGGCCAGTTCCCATGGCGAAGATTCGCAATGCACTCGGCAGCCTCTACGCCCATCATCAGGCGAGACAAGTGGTCACCAGATCCAATGTGAGGACTGAAGATTACATTGGGTAAAGTGAACAGAGGGTTGTCCGCGCTCGGAGGCTCTTCCTCAAATACATCCAGGCCGGCTCCATACAGGTGACCACTCTTCAAGGCATCGAAAAGATCCGCCTCTACCTGTAACGCACCGCGAGCCGTATTAATAAGGACACTACCTGGTTTCATTTTCGAAAGAAAGTTGGCGTTAACCAGCCCTTTGGTTGCTTCTGTAACCGGACAGTGGATACTGACGTAATCACTGCGAACTAGTAAGTTATCCAACTCGACTAATTCGATATTGTGCTGAGCTACAAACTCTTGATTGGGGTATAGCTCATAAGCAATGACCTTCATTCCCATGGCGACGGCTCGAATCGCCAGACTTCGTCCAATTCGCCCCAGACCGATAATTCCCAGGGTCGTACCCCGAATGGGTAGTGTTTCCGATTGCGGCCATCGTCCGGCACGACTATGCTCATCATTTGCAAGCACTCCTTTAGCCACGCCAAGCATCAACATCAAAGCATGTTCTGCAACCGATTCATGATTGGCATTTGGGGTGATGCACACAGCGATGTTGTGGTTGGTTGCCCCGGGAATGTCGACACGGTCGTAGCCAACGCCACTTCTTGCGATGACCCGTAATTCAGGACAGGCAGCCATCACGTTTTCAGTGATGATTGGCCCTCCGGCAAGTACCGCATTGCACTTTTGCAGCTGAGCAATCGTCTCTTCCTCCCCTTTACCTCGAGAGAACGTAGGGTCATCCGGGTAAATGACTTCAAATCCAGCATCTTCAAGTACTTTTACATATTGCGCGTCATGCATTTCGTACATATGTTCAGGATCGATCAGTACAACGTCGTTAGGCATAGTGTCCGTCACTTCCTCTTTCAAACCGGTTTGTTATGTAGTTATTTAATGTCGTCTTTTTGAGGTCCGCAAACAAGCCCACACCTGATTTTGACGTCCGGGAATGATCAGCGTGATTTACTGATGCAAATCACTTCTTTCATGGTGCGGTGATAAAGCCGCCCGTTGGCATAGGTGATTGAATTGACCGTCCAGGTTTCGCCGACGGGTCCCAGGTCATTGACAGCCAGAATAGCCGAACGATCCAATGTTTTGGCATTTGCATCCAGAACATAGACCAGTCCCGTCATGGAGGTGAAGTAGATTCGATCGTTGACCACCGTCGGGGCACCAAGAAATGATTTTGTAAATCCACCAAGCTTGATACGTGGATCCTGCGCCACATCGTATCCTCGTGAATTACGAGTGTTGTTTGGTTGCACTTCAGCGAAGGTCCATGCTTCCAATTCACGGGCCGCAGGGTCAATCTGACTCGGTAATTCCAGATACTCGGTCTTGCCGGTTTCGGTATTTACTCGGGCGACTTGCCATTTGTCGCGAATTAGGAAATAGAAATGTCCGCCGGCGACAATGTTCGTGTGTCGCAGGTCAATGACACCTCGGATAACCTGTTCCTGTTGCGTTTCGTATTTTCCCGCGATTTTGTTCCACAAGGTCGTTGTGGCATCACTGAATAAATCATGTTCGTGTAGCTGATTTCCCGTTTTTGAATCCAGTACGGCGAGTTTGAGTTGTCCGGTTTTCAGCCAGTACGCATGGCGTTCGTCCCAGTGTTGATTCGCCAAGGCACCAAATGGCACCTCTTCCTGTGGGTCCCAGTGCCATACCGCTTGCCCAGGTTTGTCGCCGAAAAGCTTCGTAAGGCTTAGACCGTTCGGTCTCTCCGGCACCTCGTGAGGCCCTCCTCTGCCCTGCAGGATATACGGCTTACCATCTAAGGTGCCAAGAATCGGGGTGTTGTAATGAGTAATGGCGTCTTCGGCGATCCATGCTGTTTCACCCGTCAGTTTGTCGATGGCTCGTAAGTAGTTCCAACTGCGTTCTCCTTCCTGACGCTTTCTGGGGTCATGGCGTGGTAGCGGTTCCACATTCAGGATCCAATTGCCAGTCAGGATAGGTTCGTATTGTTTGTTAAACGGGGCTTTGGCTGACGGAGTCCATTTCCTATGCCAGATCATTTCGCCATCGACGGTCCAACATCCCATCGAGCCACTAGCGTTGACGAACCAGACGTGCTTGCCGTCGGTTATAGGCGTGGGAGAACTGGAGTCGCTAAAGCCATAATTATAAGGACCTTCGACAGACCCCGTTAAGGGGACGCTCCATCGTATTTCTCCGGTGTTAGCATCCAGACAGTAGGCAACGATATCCGTGCCTTTCAAGGAAGGTAGTTCCCGGATCTTACTCTCGACATCAGATTTCGTTTTTTGGATTGCAGCGAAATCTTTTGAATAACTAATGCGTACTCGATCCATCTNGCTGNTTAATTGTCGTTGCTTCGCCTCAAGTTCTNTGACCTTCGGGTGGAAACGACGTACTCGGTCTCTTAGNTTGNTGACNTTTTGCTTTGGNTCTTCNGCCAGGAGCATGTTGGTNCGAATGGTGATGAGTTCGTCGATTTGCTTGTCGTGGCTTTTGTAAAGAGAATCGAGAGTTGCAAAGCCAGTGTCAACCTCCAGGATCTCTCTGTCGACGGTGTTTTGGATTTGGTTTTTTTGTTGGGTGATACCAGCCAACTGAGCTTTCAATTCATCGGGATTATACTTTGGGGTCCAGGGTTTCATGATTGACAGGAAAGCCCGTTCGTCATGAATAGCGATTCCACTTTGACCGCCTTCGGGCAAACTTGTTTTCCAGAGAATGTTCTGTGTTTGACGGACACTGAAATTGAGGGGCGGCTGAGGGCCAGTTACCGTCCAATCCCCGCCCGGTCCACCAGCCATCGGCCAATTGTGTTCGGCAGAGGCGGAAAAGGTTGTGAGTGAAAAGAGTAAAAGAGTAAATAGCTTGTATAAATCCACGAAGGAAATCCTTTTTCTGAGGAGTGATCACAGGGGTAAGTCACTGACAGTCGGATGAAGAGAAAAGTTAAGCAATCAGTTCTTTGATAACATGGGCATCGTAAACATCAATAAGTCGTTCGTTACGGCCGTTGTGTTCATAAACCAACTCTTCGTGATTTAGTCCTAATTGATGTAATACCGTAGCATGGTAGTCAGAGTATTTTGTTCTTTTGTCAACACTGCGATAACCAAAGTCGTCAGTTGCGCCGTAGGTTTGGCCGCCTTTGATGCCGCCTCCCGCCATCCAAACACTGAATCCGTATGGGTGGTGATCTCGTCCTTCCGTTCCTTTCGCTGCGTTCCCTCGAAGCTCGGCACCCGGAGTACGTCCGAACTCGCCGCCCCAGAGAACGAGCGTGCTATCAAGAAGCCCCCGTTGTTGAAGGTCAGTTAATAGAGCTCCCACAGGACCGTCCGTTTCCAGACAGCATTTTTTGGTGTTTTCTACATTGGAAGTATGGGTGTCCCAGGGTTGACTTTTCATCATGATTTGGACGAACCGGACACCACGTTCGACCAGACGTCGAGCCATCAGGCAACGTTTCCCATAAGACTGCGTGACAGGATTGTTAAGCCCGTATGCTTCGTGCGTGGTGGCTGATTCGCGAGAGATGTCGATCGCATCAGTGGCGGTTAACTGCATTCTTGCCGCCAACTCAAGATTGTTAATGCGAGCATCCAGTTCCATTTCATCGGGGTGCCGTTCTCGATGTTGTTTGTTCAGAGAACGTAGCAGATTCAGCTTGCGTTCACGTGTATTGCCCAGAAGTGATTTGGAGGGATGTAAGTTAAGGATAGGTGCCCCCTCACTTCGAAAGGCAGTGCCTTGATAGACCGGGGGGAGCCATCCGCTTGACCAATTGCGTGCGCCGTCCGTGCTTGGACCTTGTGGGTCTGGCAGGGCAACATAAGCAGGAAGGTTTTGATTGACGGTTCCCAGTCCGTACGCGGCCCACGAACCAAGCGTGGGGCGACCCGGGATGATTAGGCCGGTCTGTGCTAACCAGATTGAATGTTCATGGTTTCGATGTTCACCGTACATAGAGCGGATGACGGCGATTTTATCCGCATGTTTGGCAATCGATGGCAGTTGATCTGAGAACTCAATGCCTGCTTCCCCGTGTTTGCGGAATGTGAATGGCGTACCCAATAAATACTTGGTGCGTTGCTCATCATCAGCTACGGATTCGGGAGGTGCCTCTCCGGCGTGCTTGTTTAATAGCGGCTTAGGATCTAAAAGGTCTACCTGACTGGGGCCACCATGCATAAACAGCTGAATGATTGCCTTGGCTTTGGGTTCATGGGTGGGGGCACGGGGCGTCAGGTTGTGAATGCGTGGTTCCGCATTTGCGTCTTCATTTAGAAGTGTGGAAAGAATCGCTCCTCCAAGACCGGCTCCTAATTGTTTTAAGGTTTGTCGTCGTGAGATTTCGTAATGTTCACGAGTTGTCAGATTCATCATGAGTGGTATTCTGTGCTTCCTAGTCGATGTAACTGAATTCGTTACTGGAAAGTAGTACGTGACATAAATCGGCCAATGCTTGCTTAAGGATAGATGCGTTTACTGGGACTCCATCCTCGAGAGGTCCGTGGAACCCTAGCACGCTATCCCAGACCCTGCCAATGGAGTCGTCGGATTGCAGTTCGGTGACTTGCCACTGCCAGTCGAAATTGTCTGATCGCAGAGTTCCATTATTGTCGTTGACAAATAATATCTGTTCTCCCTCTTCGGCGTCTACTGGAGGTATTTCAAATTCCTGACGACCATGGGCGATCACCCACTGGGCTAGTTGCCCTTTGCGATTACTGATGGCGGTAACGCGTATCCCGTCGCCCGCAGGGGAGCCATGGTTTACCATGCCGTTGACTCTGATCTTCTGAGCGGAGTCTGAGGTCCAGCGAAGTATGACTCCCATGTCCCCACCTGGATGTCCACTTGTGGCATTCAGGCCTTCCCACATGCTGCCCATGTAAGGGTAACCAGGACCTAATTGCCATTGTTTGTTTTCGAAGTGCGCGAAGGGTTTGAATTCGGTCTTTTCCGGGGCGGCTTGATTTATATTTCCGGTTCCATAAGACCATGCGTCGGGAGATCCGGTTCTGGAAGAATATGATTTGATTTGACTTTCAAGAAACTCTTGAAGCAACGCCTGTTCGTCGGCTTGCGGTTGACGCCCGTAGGCAGTCGTAACTGCTCTGGAGACAAGATCATGGTCGCCCTCGTTCAGGAGTTCTTGTGCAAAGGCTTCCGCCGAAAGATTAGCGACGTCGCTGTTCATAAGTGAAAGCGCCTGAAGTGGTACAGTAGATTGGCTTCGACGGATGCAGTTGGTTTCAATGTCCGGCTGGTCAAACAACTGGAGAATGGAAACGGGTGCCGACCTTTTATTTCTTACATAGATGCTTCGGCGTTGGGGAAAACTACCGGAACCCACCACAACTTCACCGCTGGATAGAGTTTGGATGCCGACCGGGAATCCGTACATATTTGAATCCAATGCACCAGCAATGAAGAGTAATGAGTCACGAAGTGACTCGGCTTCGAGGCGTTTGAAGTTCTGTCTCCACAGCAACCTGTTTTGAGGATCAGACGGTTCGGCCAGCTCAGCAATAGCTGTCTCCCGGTTGGAAGACTGTTGGTAGGCTCGGGATGTCAGAATTGTTTTGTGGAGGTGCTTTAAGCTCCAGTTGTTGTCTTCTAATTCAACGGCCATCCAGTCCAGTAGCGATTTGTGAATTGGGTTTTCACCTGCCCAACCGAAGTCTTCAAGCGTAGAGACAATGCCTTCACCGAAGTGGTGGAACCACAGTCTGTTGGCGATGACTCGTGACGTAAGTGGGTGGCGTGCCTGCGTGAGCCAGGCTGCAAATTGTGTTCTCCTGCCGGAGGTGTGTTCCGAAGCCCATTCAATATCCGATTCAAAAGAGGTGTTTGTTCTAAGCATCTGAGGCACGCCTGGTCTGACAAGTTGGCCCGGAGTTTGAGCATCGCCCCGCAGTAATAATGGAGTGTGTGGGTCGGCGTCCACGTCATACGCTGCATAGGTGCTGTCGTAGACGTGCCGCGTCCTGTTAAGCCTGGCTATCTCAGCGTTTGTTTCGTCGAGCCGTTGTTTGAAGTGGCTCAGTGTTGCGGCCAACTCTGCCTGAAGCTTGTCTGCCGGTGGCGTTAGATGTTCGGCATACCTGGACACTAAAAAGGTTTCGATTTCCGAGCGTTCTGTAGTATTCTTTGCAAAGGCAAGTTTGACGTCCTCACGGATTTGGCCGTCGACTCCCTTAAGTCGGATGTCAAACAATTCCTTTTTTCCGGATTCTGTTTCGACGGCCAATTTGTCATTGAGCGCCTTAATGGCTTTGTCGACTTCAGCGTCACGCGCCGCTTTCGCGTCTACTTGTTTGTTGCTGGCCAAAAGTAAAGTCCTGTCGGCAAACGGAATCCAATTGTCCGGACTATAGACCGTCATGAGGATCGATTGCAGTTGGTAATATTCCTTCTGACTTAACGGGTCGAATTTGTGGTTGTGGCATTTGGCACATTTAAGTGTCAGCCCCATTAAGCTTGACGTCATGATCGAAACCTGAGCATCAATGGTGGGGTAGTAGTAAAACCCGTTGACGTTTTTGATCGTGTTGAAATCCGGACGGCTTGAGTCGGGACCCGTTCTCAGGAATCCCGTTGCATCTAGTGACTCAATACTTTCAGCAGAAAGACGGTCTGCTGTATGGAACTCGTTGTAGTAGTTTGAGAGTTCATCACCGGCTAATTGCTGGCGAACGAATTCATCGTATGGTTTATCGGCATTCAATGCCCGAATGACATAATCGCGATAACGCCAAATTAATTGTCTGTCCTGATCGGCTGATAAAACGCCGGCTGAGTCACTGTATCCTGCAATGTCCAGCCAGTGTCGTCCCCATCGTTCGCCATATTTGGGACTGGCCAGGAATTGGTCGACTAGACGTTCGTATGCATCTGGGCGGTCGTCCTGAATGAAATCCTCAATTTGTTCCGCAGTAGGAGGAAGGCCGTGTAGGTCAAACGAAAGTCTGCGGATAAGGGTAATACGAGTCGCTGTCGGTGAATAAGATAATCCGTTCTCTTCCAGCTTCGCAAGCAAGAAATAGTCGATCGCGTTCGCGGCGAGGTTCGATTTTTCAATGTTAGGTAGTGGTGGCAACTTAGGTGGGTAGAAGGACCAGTAGTCGAGATCGAATTCGTCGTAATGCCCCTCTGAATTCTTGGAAGCTAGGACTTCATTATCATTGGCCACAGCGCCATCGTTAATCCAGGTGCGAATAATGCCGATTTCTTCTTTTGTCAGCTTGGCACCTTGAAGAGGCATCTTACCCGAACTGACCACATCAAAGAGTAAACTGCTTTCTGCCGCCGAGATGCGAATCGCAGGGCCACTTTTGCCGCCCAAAACAATGCCGCCTTTACGACTAAGATCGAGCCCGGCTTTAGCTTTCTCTCCCTGATGACACGACAAACAGCGGGCTTGGAGTATCGGCAGGATGGCTGACTCGAATACCAGTGGGCCCATTTTCGGAGTTTCGTCCGAGTGACAGGTGTCGAAGGACAAAAATGTAATCACGATAATAAGAAGACGGTTCATAGGTTAATTTTAACAACCATCTTCCGAACCTGCGAAATAATTATCCCAATCCAGTCCGAACTGAAATCAAGACTCGCTAAAATAAATACGGTATCAAA
>PAJC01000098.1 GCA_002705165.1 Planctomycetaceae bacterium
AAGGTCGAATACAAACGTGAAGGGATGAAACTCTACGAGACCATGTGGTTCTCGATCGGTGAACAGGTCACTGACCTTATTTTCCGTATGGAACAACTCAACGAGCAGTTTGTTGGCTCAACCTGGGTTGAGACCTCCGCAACACATGCCGATGCCGTATCATCCAGTGACGCGATACGCATGCAGGAAAATGGCGACGACCCTTCCCAACCTCGATCAGCTCAACCGAAGACCGTGCGAAATGCTGCACCTAAAGTGGGGCGTAACGATCCCTGTCCTTGTGGAAGCGGCAAAAAGTACAAACGCTGCTGCCTCGGCAAATAGCTTTGTGCCTGCCGGATATAGGTTCGATGAACAGCTGTAAGTAAGCTCGCTAAAGGCTTAAGGTGAAAGCAAATAACTGATGCCTCACGTACGAAATCTCGTCTACCTACTTTTGCTAATACTGCTTTCACCGTGGTTAGTTATCAACGCGATTACTAAAGGAAAATACCGACAAGGGTTATCCGAAAAACTCTTAGGTCTCGCTCCACGATTGCCCGCGTCGGGGGTGGATTCCTCAAAACGACGCATCTGGCTGCACGCCGTGAGCGTTGGAGAAGTCAATCTGCTGCAACCTGTACTTCAGGAACTCGAGCAACGATATCCAGACTGGGAATGTGTGATTAGCACGACGACCAAAACCGGATATGAACTGGCTCGACAAAAATATTCTCCGCGTACCGTCTTCTATTGCCCGCTAGATTTCAGCTGGGCTGTGAAAACCGCATTNCGNCGAATNCAGCCNGATCTATTCGTNCTCGTCGAGTTGGAACTATGGCCCAATCTCATTCACTATGCTTCCAAANATTGTCCCGTCACTATTATTAATGGACGCNTNAGTGAAAACAGTACTAAAGGCTACAAACGCCTTGGGTTACTGCTTAAGCCAACACTACGAAAACTCAAACATCTCGCTGTCCAAAATAAGCAATACGCGGATCGTTTTCTTTCGCTCGGCGTCAAAGAGGAGCAAATGACGGTCACTGGCAGNATTAAATTCGATGGGGCCGAAACAAATCGCAAGAACCCGAAGACACGCGAATTGANACAACTAGCCGGTATCTCAGATNACGATACCGTCTTACTGGTTGGGTCATCACAAGTCGAAGAGGAAGAACTGTGTCTTAAATACTTTAAAGCACATATGGATGAATTTCCTTCATTGAAATTGATCCTCGTTCCACGCCACCCTGAACGATTTGATNAGGTAGCTCAGATGTGTCGGCAAATTNAAATCCCCTTCATTCGTCGTTCCCAGATGACCTCAGGCGACCACACTAATACCCGTTTACTNTTGATCGATGTCATAGGTGAACTGGGAGCCTGGTGGGGCCTCACTGATATTGCGTTTGTGGGTGGCAGTTTGGGCTCCCGTGGTGGTCAGAACATGATCGAGCCCGCCGCGTATGGCGCAGCCGTTAGCTTTGGTCCTAACACATGGAACTTCAAAGATATTGTTGAATTGATTCTGCATCACAAAGCTGCCAGGGTTATACACTCAGATGAGCAATTCTCCGAGTTTGTACGCTGGTGTATTGAGTCGCCCGAGGCTGCGGCAGCAATGGGTCAAACGGCTGCTGAACTCGTCGCTAATCAACAGGGCGCAACTCGCCGCACAGTCGATATCCTCAGCTATCTCTGAGAAACCCTAGATCTGCCAAGACGACTGGTTGTGGTTCACTTCCCTCTGACTTTATAATCAAACGTTTAACTACCCTTGAATTTACTCTCCGGATAAGAGGACACTTTCTCGTGACATCAGGAAAATATTTATTCACCAGTGAATCTGTCAGCATGGGCCATCCCGACAAACTGGCCGACCAGATCTCAGATGGAGTGCTGGATGCCTTGTTTGAACANGACCCCTATAGNCGAGTAGCCTGTGAAACGATGGTAACAACCGGAATGGCAATCATCGCCGGTGAAATCACGACAAAGGCTCAGATTGACTACCCTGATGTCGTGCGAGATGTCATTCGTGAAGTTGGTTATACCGATGATGAAATGGGAATCTGTGCCGATACGTGTGCAGTTCTTACTTCGATCGACCGACAAAGCCCGGATATTGCCCAGGGTGTTGATGAAAACAGTGGCAGTGGAAAAGAAATCGGTGCCGGNGACCAGGGACTGATGTTTGGTTTTGCCTGCCGTGATACGGAAGAGGCATTAATGCCACTGCCCATTGCTCTTTCACATCGGATTCTTGACCGCCTGAACAACGCTCGTTTTGGTAATGAAGTATCTTGGTTACGACCTGATAGTAAGAGTCAAGTGACGGTCGAATATGATGGTCTCAAACCAGTACGTATTGATACTGTTGTTGTGAGTACTCAACACAGCCCTGACGTTTCTAATGAAGACATCCAACACTTTATCGTCAACGACATCATTAATCCTCTACTACCTGAAGAGCTCGTTCCGGGAGATATCACCTATCATGTGAATCCAACCGGACGATTCGTTACGGGTGGCCCTCACGGTGACTGTGGATTAACGGGACGTAAAATCATTGTTGATACTTACGGCGGTTGGGGACGCCATGGAGGAGGAGCATTCAGTGGTAAAGACCCAACTAAAGTGGACCGAAGTGCCGCCTATATGTCGCGCCACGTTGCTAAGAACATCGTGGCGGCTGGTTTGGCAGAACGATGTGAAGTACAACTCGCCTATGCAATCGGCGTTACCGATCCAGTCAGTGTCCATGTGGATACACAAGGAACGGGTGAAGTCGCTGACGCACGTATTTGCGATGTGATTCGTGAATTCTTCCCACTGTCACCTGGTAAAATCATCGANTATCTGGATTTACGGAAGCCTATCTATCGTAAAACTGCNGCTGGTGGCCACTTTGGTCGCAGCGAATTTAGCTGGGAAAATACTGATCGCGCAGAAGAGCTAAAAGCTCAGTTTTAAGAATGAAAAACAGTTAACTGCAGANCCTNCTTTACTTNGANTGCCTTTCTGATGTACTCTTACCGCTAGTTTATCCATGAATGGAAGCGGTGGGAAAATGGTCTCTGTTGCAAGCGATATAAATACAAGACGACAACATTCGATTTTTGAGTTGCTGCGCAATAAGGCGTTTTCCATTCCATGCCTGTTTAGCAGCTTCGCAGCCTTCGTGCTGTTAGCACGTAGTCATTTATATGCTAATGACCTAAACGAGCAGCAAGTCTGGACTATCGGTCTGGGTGTTGTTAGCGGTGTCGCCATCTTACGCTGGTTGTGTGGATTNCCAGCCGATCCAAATCGCTCATTATCGGCGAAATGGGGCTGGTACTTACAGTCGCTGACCATCCTGCAAATCGTTCTTTTATTATCCATTTCCACCAAATCCCCAGCTGCGCTGGGACCGATTTGGCTCATTGTTTTTTTGAGCGAAGCTATATGGTGGAGTCAAAATTATCGTCGTCGTCAAAATACGACAACAAGGCTCATCAATGACACCCCATTANGCTANGTTATTGAAGACGATCTCGAAGNTCGGCTGCTAAGATCTCTCGAAGATCANTCCCGCAACCATTCGACGCCGTCGAACAACCGTGAAATCCCCGATCACGCCAGTCAACTGTGGGTACGTTCTACGGATATTCTTGGAGAGACCATCTCAGCCTCTCAACGAGTTCAATTCGTAGCCGGCCAACGGCACCAAAANCTCCATCTCTCTTTTGTCCCGGAACTTCCTTCCATTCCTTATGTCGAGGCGACCCTCATAGAAGGTCCCGACGTAGACATCATAGTTGGAGAAGCACAAGAATTTGGCCTTCGACTTGATTTGAAGCTAGGTCAGGTCTATGAAGAACCGGTAGAAGTATTCGTGCAGCTAGAAGTTTTTGCCGAAGCCAAACAAGCGGCCTAACATTAAGAGAAGTAATAAGTTCCCTTCAACAAGGTAAGATCGTAAGAACCATGGCTCGCTGGCCTAGAAAAATATGGACCTCAATATTCACCTATGGCCTTATCTTTGTGCTATTCCCAACACTTGCCTACGTTGCTTACCTTTGGGTTCGTGGAGAATTTTAATGGACAACGGCTATAAATAAATACCATGTTCGACCCCCCTTCACAACTGATCGACCAACTCTCCCATTACGAGCAACAGCATGTATTGCAACACTGGGATGATCTCGATGCCCAGCAACGGAAATACTTGGTAGCACAACTGGAGAGTGTTGATTTCGAATTGATCCAGTCGGTCTGGAAGCAATTCAGTGAAGGAGTTCCCGACGTTCGAGACCTTTCAAATATCGCGGCGCCAAATTCCATTCGACTCGCTGACGAAACACCTTTGTCTTACGAAAAGGCATACCACTGTGGTGAACAGTTGCTTAGAGAGGGTCGTGTCGGAGTCGTCATCGTAGCGGGGGGACAGGGCAGCAGACTCGGCTTCAATCATCCAAAAGGCCTTTACCCAATAGGACCGCTCTCGGATCGAACACTGTTTCAATTCATCGTTGATAAAATCGCCGGTTACGAGAAGAAATGCTCGACACACATCCCCCTGTTTATCATGACGAGCCCGGCCGTTCACGAGGAGACCGTAGCTTACTTTCAACAACAGCAATTCTTTGGACGCCAGGATCGAGTAACGTTCTTTTGTCAATCTACAATACCCGCAGTGGATGCTGAAAGTGGCAAGCTATTATTACAGGCCCGTCACCAATTATTTGTCAGCCCAAACGGACATGGCGGCATACTCGAAGCAATGCAGTCACAAGGTATTTTGGATACCTGTGAACAGCGAGGGGTCGACACGCTTTTCTATGGTCAAATCGACAATCCGCTCTCTCCGACTTGTTCACCGGCATTACTTGGATATCATGCTTTGGGGAACGCGCAGGTAACATTACAAACGATTGCGAAACAGTCATCTTGTGATAAAACAGGCAACATAGTATCGGTCGACGGCAGAACTCAAATCATTGAATACAGTGAAATTCCGGAGGCTCTGGCGAATGAGGTCAACCAAGACGGCCAACTAAAGCTGTGGGCTGCCAATATTGCTGTCCATGTGTTTCAGACTGATTTCCTGCGAGCTGTGACCCGATCGTCTAACGGATTACCTTATCACTTCGCACATAAAAGAGTCGCCTATTTGGATGCCTCGGGAACATTACAGCAACCCTCTAGCCCCAATGCGATCAAACTCGAACGATTCATTTTCGATCTACTACCCTTAGCTGATAAAACACTAACCGTGGAAGCTCGCCGCGAGGATGTCTTTGCTCCGGTCAAGAATGCCCCCACAGAGAGCTTTAANACAGGTTTTACTAGTCGCGAAGGGATTTGTCAGTTGCATCGACGTTGGTTGCAAGAAGCCGGNTGTCAGGTGCCCGAGGGNNTTCAAGTAGAAATACATCCGCAGTATGCCGTAAACTTATCTCAACTAATGCAACGTTCNGATCTACCGGAGAAGATTGATCGGGACACCTATTTACAAATACCACCATTTCACTCCTCTAGCTCTTCTGGGAACTGATGTTACATGCCGTCATNATGGCCGGCGGTGCAGGTACTCGCTTTTGGCCNCTAAGCCGAATTGCCTTACCAAAGCAATTACTTAGCTTTGGACGNGAACACACCTTGCTCCAAGNGGCCGTCAACAGACTCGCCCCNACTGTCTCNTGTGAACATATCTCGATCATCACCAATCAGCNATTGGTCGATTCTATTCAGCAACAATTACCGCAATTTCGAGCAAACGCTATCATTGGAGAACCCGCCAAAAAGGACACCGCTCCATGTATCGCTTTAGCCGCAGCGTTAATCGCAGNCGAAGACGATGATGCCACCATGATCGTGATGCCCAGTGATCACATCATNCAGCCTGTCGAGGCATTCCAACATGCCCTTTCAACAGCNATTGAATTGGTAGAGCAGAATCCAAAAAGACTAATAACATTTGGCGTAACGCCCGACCGACCAGCTGAAACATACGGTTATATCCAAACCGATAATGAGTTAAGTGCCGGGATTTTTGATGTTCGACAGTTCAAAGAAAAGCCCGTGGCCGAAGTAGCTAACCAATANCTTCANGATGGCGGTTATTATTGGAATTCAGGAATCTTTGTTTGGAAAGCTCAAACAATTCTTAATGCGATATCTGCCACTCGTCCCGACATCCTCGAACGTATCAATGTGATTGTTGAAAGCCGACATCAACGTGACTTCCAAGAGNTTTTTGCGCGAGAGTTTACGGCGATTGAAGGAACTTCTATCGACTACGCCGTCATGGAGCATTACGAACCAGTCTTGATGATCGAAGCACCATTTCAGTGGGATGATATCGGCTCGTGGCAAGCGTTATCTAGAATGTTTCCTACCGACGAAAACAACAATACGATACTTTCCCGGCACATNGGTGTTCAAACATCAGGCTCTATTATTCAAAGTTCGTCAGACCATCTTATTGCCACCATCGGCCTCAAGGATCTGATTATTGTTCATACCGACGACGCNACNTTAGTTGCGAANAAGTACGANGAAGAGTCCGTAAGAAAGCTTACGGAGATCCTANAATCCAGTGGTAACGAGGCGTATTTATAGGAACCTAATGATGACGCACAACAGACGCTCAATACTAGCACTGATGACACTNGCCATTGCCTCTCCCAATCTCAGNNTCGCAGGGGACGAATCACCNTTNAATTTCAATCTCCCNTTAAAAACTTTNGGNGGAAAACAATTNTGGACCGATGTTCGCATTCAAAGCGGTTGGCGCATACAAAGCAATCACTACACAGGTCATTGCCGCATTTTGGATGAGAAGAACGTAAGGCGAACTTGGGGTTCTCTTAAACACTGCCGGAAAATATTTGACGCATTTGTCGACGATGGCACGATCAGACCCTATCAGAAGAAGATCATCGTATTACTCCACGGCGTTATTCGGACCCGTAATTCACTTGATCCGCTTGGCAGGTATTTACAGTCTCGAAATGCTGCGGACATCATCAGTTGGGGTTACGCCAGTACACGACAAACCATTAGCCAGCATGCCGATAAATTCGGCGAATTGCTTGGGGATTTCCCCAAAGATGCAGAGATTTTCCTCGTCGGCCACAGTATGGGAAACATTGTGGTTCGTAGTTATCTGAAGACCAGGACCGACAAGCGAATCAAACGTATGGTGATGCTGGCGCCTCCCAATCANGGATCAGCATTTGGCCGAACCGTGAACGACAATGTGCTCTTCGAGGCTCTGTGGGGTATCTCTGGTCAGCAGTTAGGAGGCAATTTTCAGGCACTGGAAGAACAACTGGGGACACCTGACTTCAAATTTGGAATCATTGCAGGCCACCTGGAAAACGTCCCGATCCGTAATCCACTGTTAGATGGCCCAAGCGATCTCGTGGTTTCCGTGAAAGAAACTAAACTCAGTGGTGCCAGCGACTTTCGCACAGTCAATTCAACACACACGCGAATCATGAATCAGCGCGAAACGTTACAATATGTTCATCATTTTTTGAAACACGGCTATTTTGAGACGGCCGANACCCAACTACCCATCAAGTAAAACCCTGCTGTGACTACTAATTTCCCCCATGAAGGTCGTTTAGCCGGTATCGACTTTGGCACGGTGCGTATCGGAATCGCCATTTGTGATAAAGGGCAGTCCTTTGCCAGCCCTGTTGAAAACTATCAACGGCGGGAACCCGAAAGAGACGCCAGACGATTCCAACAACTGGTACANGAGGAGGCNATCGTCGGGATTGTTATAGGACTTCCTATCAGCACCGACGGGAACGAAACTGCCAAAAGCCGTGAAGCTCGGGAATTTGGCGCATGGCTAGGCAAAGTAACATCACTTCCGATCATATTCCATGACGAAAGATTCACAACATCTTTGGCACATGAATTAATGATCGCCGGGAATATCAAAGCCAGTAAACGTAAGAAAAGGCTTGATATGATTGCCGCTCAACAAATGCTTCAGGCGTATCTGGAGCAATAACTTGAGGCGAANACTGATGACTTGTTACGGAGACTCAGNATTCTCNNCCGCGGCAACATCGGCATCACGCACTTTCATCTCAGCGATAAGCTCGACAATCACTGATGCTGGTAAGGCATAAGACGCAACTCGAGTGGCACGTGCGATATTGATGCCAATGGCCTGACCTTTTGTATTCAGAATCGGTCCGCCACATTGTTCCGGGCGTAANACCGTATCNTGTTGCAGAACCGACTCAAAACCGCTCCGACGNGAACTCAAAGGCCCACCCAGGTTCTGTTGCTCAACTGCTCGACTGCCGGCAATATCTTCTTCTCGTCCCAGAACAGCGTCAATCGATAACTCTTCTTCGCCTCGACGTACCAGCAAGGTAATCTTTTCACCGGGCAAGTGACTGCGAACTGTATCAATCAGTTGNTCTCGATTCATAATCTCGATCTCATTCACCTTGAGAATGACGTCACCTCGACGCATCTTGGCGCGAGCGGCGGCAGTATTTGGAAATACCTGTTCAACACGTACTCCATTGGGAGTCTCCCCGAGAAAAACTCCCAATAATCCACCTCGAATAGAACGAGGGTGAGCACTAACCACTCCGATCGCCATGGGGTCCTTGCTAATCGATGGCGAAATCAACCANCTACCTAATGGCTGCTCCTCAGTGTTCCACTTGATGGGTTTAAGTTTTTTGGCATCTACTTTTAACATCAGCAGGTCGAATTTGGGCCGATGGGANACAAAGACTGCCTTAAATTCATTACCTCGCCCATCTTCGCAAGCAAGAGGAAATTCTAGTTCATCACTGAGTATTTCACTTGCCTTCGTCAAAATATAACCATCAGCACTGACGATCACTCCCAATGCTAATTGACGTTTTCCTTTCGAGATTTTTACCGTTGAGTTACCTGCCTTATTTACAACTGGTGCAAAGGCATTNACAATCGTTTCGTAGTTCCGTTGGTGAACGGTCGCTGGTTTGTAAGATGCAATGTAACTCATCCAGCTGTTGTAATCGGTGGCCACCGGCTGTTCCAGTAAACTACTATCTTCTTCCGGTGCTCGCGGTATCCGACGTCCTGCACGGCCAACGGTCAATTCAAGTTCCACTTTTTTACCATCACGAAGAACCCTAATATCAACCTTTTCACCCGGACGGTGAACTGCCACAACATTTACCAGCGAGTCGAATGTTGTAACATCCTTCCCGGCAAATTGAATGATGACATCGCCTTTTTTTATTCCGGCCTTGGCTGCCGGACTACCTGGAATGGTACTTTCGATTTCCGCTGCATCGCTGTTTTGACCACCCGTAACACCAATAAACGGAGCCCCGGGAGAATTNCCCCATGCCTCTTCATTGGCCATNCGTTCCCATCCATCTTTGAATGAATCAATCGGTGCGTGTACGTTATGGCTCAACTCAGGACCAATCCGGCTATGGATACCAATTACTCGTCCATCCATAGAAAACAATGGCCCTCCAGAATCACCACCGATAAGCGTACAATCGGAGGTAAGCACATCTTCGTAGGTGTGGACAATACGTCCTAATCGCACAACCGGGTTACGGTCTTCCTGAAATCCGCCAGGGTGGCCAACCGCCATTACCCACTGCCCTAAGGCAACGTCGCCTGAAACACCCATATCCGCATGAGGCCAATCTTCGGCCTCCCAGTCCTCTGCGATGATTTTCATCAGGCCGGCATCAAAAGTGTTATTCAACCCCAATGTTTTGGCNGGAACCACACGACCATCNGAAAGAAACAGCCGGGCAGTTAAGCCGGGTTTACCGGAGACGTGAGCAGCNGTTAGCACATAGCCATCCCGGCTAATAATCACACCACTNCCCTGTGCTGCCCCAACACCAATACCAACCACNGTCTTTTGGACTTTTTCGGCGAGCGTCTGCACATGTTCCTGGACAGATTCAATCTGATCGATTGACGAGGGAGCCTCTCCCGAAAAGAAAGCCTGAAGTTTCACATCCACCGAGACATTGATGGCGCGCTCATCACCAGGATTTGGCTGAGCCAAAACCATCGAAGCCAAAGTAAAAAGAAGTAGCAGAGGAGATAGGCTGGAAACTTGCTGGCCTAAGCTCTTATTGGATCGAAACATGCTTTTTTTCTAAATCTAAGGGGAAAAGAGCATTCCATGCCCGTCCATCGTCGCCAAATCCGTATGNCGTCATTTACATTAATATAATGTAAAATGCTTCATTAATAATTATTACCCGTGAAACATTTTTGGTAGACCAGATATTGGACTTTTTCAGGAGTTTGGCGACTTCTGTTGACTCCTCAAACTTTACCACGTTTACCTTATCGTTATGGTTATTTCAAAGAATAGCGATAACAACGGCCAAGACAATCATCAGCAGGTTCGTATGACAGATCGACTCATTATAGGATGCGGCTATTTAGGTCTGCGAGTCGCCCAGAAATGGATNGCCGAAGACCACAGAGTCTTCGCGTTGACACGCACTGAAAAGAACGCTGCCAAGCTGGAGCAAGCTGGAATTCAGCCAATCCTTGGAGACGTCATGTCACCAGAGACGCTACCAATGCTGCCCGTTGTAGAACAAGTCCTTTACGCCGTCGGATTTGATCGCCAAAGCAGCTATACCATTGANCAAGTCTATGTTGATGGNCTGAAAAATATTGTAGCTAAACTACCAAAGACCATAAAACAGTTCCTCTACATAAGTTCCACAGGCGTGTACGGACAGTCTGATGGAAGTTGGCTTACAGAAGAATCGGAAACAAACCCAACACGGCCAGGCGGTAAAGCATGTTTCAAGGCCGAGCAATTTTTATTAAATGTGTCACTCCCGGAACAAACCACTGTCCTGCGTCTTGCCGGAATTTACGGTCCAAANAGGGTTCCACGGTTAGAACAGATCAAAGCCGGCCAACCATTGGCGATTCCTCAGGATGGTTGGCTGAACCTCATTCACGTCGACGATGCCGTCACCATTATTGACTTGATGGTGCAACAGACACCCAAAGAGGACTGTTATCTAGTCTCAGATGGATGTCCCGTATTACGAAAAGATTACCTCACAGAGATCGCCGGTATACTTGGTGCACCCCCTTTAACCTTTGCCGCCNTNGANCCTCACAGTGCCGTCGGCCAACGAGCGAAAAATACCAANCGCATCAGTAATAAGCGATTGGAATCGGAATTTNATATCGCGTGGCAGTACCCAACATTTCGTGAAGGTCTCCGAAGGATATTGGAAAACCTGTGAATTCGACGACTTGTACATAAATCCACCAAGAATTAGAATCGCTGTAAGTTAACCACAACGAACAATAGGATTCATCCATGCTGGAACGCCGCCCTGTTTTTCCTAATGTCATCGAAATCAATCACCAATTGGGTTACGTCGTCGGCTGTAATATCTACCTGATTTACAGTAACGAGGAATGGATCCTTATCGATATTGGGTANGAAGAAGTGGTTGAGGAAGTTGTCGACCTGATTCGCAATTTAGATTTCCCCTTTGCTAACTGTAAAACACTTATTGCGACTCACGCTGATGTAGACCATATTCAGGGNCTGGCTCAGCTGAAACAAGTCTTTAAAACCACCGTTTCCGCCCACCCACTTGCTGAAGAATCTCTGCGTATCGGAGACAAACTAAAGACGTTTGCTCAGATCGAAGCTCAAGGTATTGATTTGGACATGCCGCCGGTTGAAGTCGACAACCTGATTAATGACGGTGATAAGATCACCGTGGGAGACCTCGAACTTGAAGTTTGGTTGACCCCCGGACACACCGATAGTCAATTGAGTTTCCGTATGGGTGATCTGCTTTTCAGTGGAGACAATATCTATCGGGATGGCTGCGTTGGCGCNATTGATGCACACCATGGCAGTAATCTGGACGACTTTATCAAGTCGCTGCGGCGAATTAAGGCCAGTGATGTGAAGTGGCTTCTACCCAGCCACGGCCCAATCTTCCCAAAAGATGATGAACTTTTGGAACGAACGATTACCCGTTTGGAAAGCTACAGACATATGGCAGACTTCGGTACCTGTGCCACTGACTGGCCTTTAATGGATGAGTGGGAACGCGAAATCGCCGAAGGGAAGATGCCCGGATAATCGCCTGTCNANACGTGCCGTCTAATTGAGGAATCCAGCAAACATGTCGGACAAGCTTTTAGAGTTATTACAGGATTTAGTCCGCATTCCCAGCGTCAACCCAATGGGGCGGGAAGTTTCCGGTGACATCTACTACGAAGGCCGCATGACCGAGTATTTGGAGCATTGGTTGACTGCTTTGTCCGGGCTAGGGGTGGAATTCAAACGTAATACGCTTGAGCCTGGACGTGACAATATCGCTGCTATCTTCCCTGGCAGTCGCAACTGGGAAGATGGAGGACGAGTCATCATGCTCGAAGCCCATCAGGACACTGTTCCTATAGACGGAATGACCATCGACCCATTCGAGCCGATCATTCAGGACGGTAAAATGTACGGCCGAGGCAGTTGCGATATCAAAGGGGGAATGGCATGTATGCTGACAGCGTTTAANCGCTTTGTTGAATCTCCACCAGCTGACCGACCNACCGTTGTTATGGCTTGTACAGTCAACGAGGAATTTGGGATGTCCGGAGCAGCCAAGCTTTGTGATTTGTGGATGGAAGACCAGTGGTTTCCTAAACCAGATGCCATCATCGTCGCTGAACCTACACTGTTAGACGTCGTTGTCGCTCATAAAGGGGTGACTCGATTTGAAATTGAAGTCACAGGCACTGCCTGTCATAGCTCTCAACCTGCATTAGGAAAGAATGCCATCTACCGTATGGCTCGCATTATTCAAGTACTAGAACAGTATGCGGGGGAGGTAGTAGGCACCTTAAACAAACATCCGTTAGTGACAAACCCAACACTCAATGTAGGAATGATTGAAGGGGGTATCAGCGTGAACACCGTTCCTGACCGCTGCTCCATCGAAGTTGGGAGACGAACCAGCCCGACAGAGATTCCTGAGGAGGCGTATCATCATATTCTTGATTATGTGAGACAACATATCGCCGATGAGGATTGGGCCGAAGATGTCATCTTTCACAAACCTACGATTTCATGTGGCGGGTTAAGCGACCAATTCAACGGTGAATTTGCATCTTATGTGCAAAGCGTGGTTCAACAGGCCGGATATGCCGGTCAACGTATTGGTGTCCCATACGGAACTGATGCGCAGGCATTTTCCCTTCACCAAATCGCAACGGTCGTCTTGGGACCAGGTTCGATCGACCAGGCCCATACGAAAGATGAGTGGATTGAAGTGGAACAATTAACAGCTGCTGCAGAATTGTACTACCAATTAATCACTCAATTCGGTGCCTAATACAGCGTAGCGTCAGAAAGTTTCGCGCATAAAAGAAGGCGGCACTCTGAAGTGCGAATCAGAGTGCCGCCAAAAATCCGCTAAGCTGTTTTGCCACGCCATAATGTGCCGTTATGTCGTAGGCTTCAAATCTGTTGCCCGATAACCCCACGGACAGATCTGAATTCAACGGATTTAGAATACGTCCAGCCGGAAATGACTTCCCCAGTGATAACGTCGCTGCTGAGGATAAAAATTGTGCCACTGTGTATTGTAAGCTGGCACTCGCATTTCCTGAGGATACCGGTGGTACAAGCTCTCTTGGCTTCGATAGTACTCCTGTCCCCAGTAATTCTGTGGGTAGTACACATAAGGATAGTGATAAAAACGATCCCAATTGTAATGACTGTAGGCGCTTCCCCATGCTCGACCATAAGCTCGTTCCTGAGCCTGGGCGTCTGAGGTCAAACAAATCCCAAGCATTGCTGTACAAATGGCTATCAGCAAGACCTTTTTGATGCTCATCGATTATTCCTTTCGTTTCCCATGCCTCGGAAATAGCATGACTCCATCAGCTTTCCCGAGGTCGCAGGCGCAAGCTATCCACGCAGCCTATCTGCCCACACTCAAATCTTCGGCAGGAAGTACGACCCGAATTGAAGGAATATTCGGCAGAATCGGAAAAGGTGTACCNATTAAAAATATTCGATAATCCTNCGAATATNAGCTTACGAGNCCNATTCGAGGTGATAACNGTAGATTGATGGCCTTCTAGTGCAAAAATGACGATCGGAGGCTATTGTGTGAATTCTCGGATTTCATCAAAATAGAAGNCTGAGTACTGCTAGTTGTCATACGACGGTGGACGAACACTTTTTAGNCAATAGCAGTCTTTTTATCGGGCTTACTTTGTGATTTTTTTCACAAAGTNNCGATAAGTTGAACTTCTTCCTGAGATTAGGAAGAGTCGGACACAACCTATTTGCAGTATGTGGAAATAAGGCATTGCAAAAGCACATCATTAAAAAAGGTCTGTCGTTACCAATCGAAGGAAACCCTTCTCCAACGATCAGTCAGGCCAAGGCTGTTACNCACGTCGCATTACTCGGGGATGATTACCACGGTATGAAACCAACTCTGGCCGTTCAGGTCGGAGACCAAGTTAAAAAGGGACAGGTTGTCTTCGAAGATAAAAAAACTACCGGTGTAAAATATACTGCTCCTGCTGCCGGTAAGGTCGTNGAGATTAACCGCGGTGCCAAACGCAAATTTGAATCCATGGTTATTGAAGTTTCCGGTGAAGAAGAAGTTACCTTCGATTCAGTGGGGGATAACTGGCATGACCTAAATCGCGACTATGTGCTCAGCGTCATGGTGGAGTCCGGACTATGGCCAACTTTGCGAACTCGCCCATTCGGCAAAGTGCCGGCAATTGATAGTGTTCCATCTTCCATTTTTGTGACGGCTATCGACACAGACCCTCTAGCCGTTAATCCGGAAATTGCTGTGGCGGAGAAAAGTGAAGAATTCCTGATGGGACTTCGAGCTTTAACTCAGTTGACCGATGNCATTCATGTGTGTGTTGGGCCCACNGTCGACGTTCCAGGNAATGGTGTTGAAGGCGTTAATTTCCATACCTTCGAAGGTCCACATCCAGCCGGTCTGCCAGGAACCCACATTCACATGATTGATCCGGTCGGTCCTAATAAGACTGTCTGGCATATTGGCTATCAGGACGTGAGCGCGATCGGCACGTTAGTTCGCACCGGAAAACTGGACTCTCAGCGTTACGTTTCTATTGGCGGTCCGGCTGCCAAGGAACCACGTTTATTACTGACATCTGTTGGAGCCAGTCTGGANGAACTGACGCAAGNGGAATTTGAAGGAGACGACGTTCGGATAATTTCCGGGAGCGTGCTATCGGGACGACAAACTCGAGAGTCTGTAAGCTTTCTGGGNCGATTCCATAATCAAATTTCTCTGCTTGAAGAGGGAGGGCATCGTGACTTCCTCGGTTGGCAGAAGCCTGGGTTCGATCAATTCAGTGTCACGCGAGCATTCGCCTCATCCCTGAATTCGGCTAAATCCTTCGCAATGACTACCTCGAAAGGTGGTAGCAAGCGAGCGATGGTACCAATCGGATCTTACGAAAAGGTAATGCCTCTGGATATGCTGGCCACTCAGTTGCTTCGAGCATTGATTGTAGGAGATACTGAGCAGGCACAACTTCTCGGCTGTCTGGAACTGGCAGAAGAGGATCTAGCCCTCTGTACATTTGTTTGCCCTGGCAAATATGAATACGGTCCGATCCTCAGGAGCAGCCTAGNGACTATCGAAGCCGAGGGCTAACTTTTACTTACCACAGGCACTAGGTTGTCTGTTTAATATTTAACTTCAACTGGATCCAGTTAAATGCGTTGGTTGAGACAACTTCTTGATTCAAAAGCCCCGCTTTTCGAAGACGGTGGAAAGTTTGAGAAGTTCTACCCGCTTTATGAAGCGGCTGACACCTTTTTCTACACGCCCGGCGAAACCACTGCAGGGGCTTCGCATGTCCGTGACGCTTTGGACCTCAAGCGAATGATGACCATGGTTGTTGTCGCTTTAGTACCTTGTGTCTTTATGGCCTGCTACAACACTGGCTATCAGGCCAATAAAGGCTATGTAGATGCCTTAGGGAAAATAGCAACCGCCACTCCTGTAATCAATACGGTTGTCCTGCAAGATCGTGACGCAGCTACCAATGAGNAAGTTCCTCTGGAGGCCAATCTNCCCCAAAAAGAAAAAGATGAGAAGCTAAGTGAACTCGAACAGTCGCTTGGATGGCGTCAAATTATCGTGGGGACACCGGATCCAGGTAGTCTGCTCAGCAATCTTCTGCATGGAGCGGCTTACTTTTTTCCAGTCTATATCGTCTGCATGACAATTGGTGGTATCTGCGAGGTCATCTTTGCGATGGTTCGTGGGCACGAAGTCAATGAAGGTTTTCTGGTGACGGGGCTGCTTTTCCCACTGACACTTCCTCCTTCGATTCCACTTTGGCAGGTTGCTGTTGGGATCGCTTTTGGTGTCGTCATTGGTAAGGAAGTCTTTGGCGGGACAGGCCGCAACTTCCTGAACCCTGCCTTAACAGCCCGNGCCTTNCTCTACTTTGCTTACCCTGCTCAAATCTCNGGTGATAAAGTTTGGAACGCTTTAGGAAGTGTCGACGGCATTAGTGGAGCAACGGTGCTTGGCGATATTGCTGCATTACCGAACAAATTAGCGGGCCAGACGTTACTTGAAAACTTCGATCTTACAAGCAGCTTTTTTGGTATGACTGGTGGCTCCATGGGAGAAACATCAACGCTATGCTGTCTTATTGGAGCATTCTGTCTGATTGCGACAGGCATCGGATCCTGGCGAATCATGGTCTCCGTTCTAGCCGGCGGATTCCTGACAGCCCTGCTACTCAATGCTGTCTCCGGTGATGAGAATGCTGCCATGTTTGCCATGACACCTGTACAACATCTGGTCGTAGGTGGCTTTGCCTTCGGCCTCGTCTTCATGGCGACTGATCCTGTTTCAGCGGCGATGACAGACAAAGGTAAATATTTCTACGGAGCGTTGATTGGTAT
>PAJC01000099.1 GCA_002705165.1 Planctomycetaceae bacterium
TCGGTAAAGACTTCTTCTTCGAGTACGCAGGAGGATGACGACAGTCAAAAAAAGGACCAACGTTTAAATTTCTTAAGAGGTAACCTGTACTGTAGAGGTGTCAGTGAACCTGTCACTGAGAAGAANNACCTAACAATGATTCATCAAAAGCAACTCGCACAAACACGTAACGACCTGGCTGATTCGCAGGATCGACTTCCTGAACTTCGCTTTCATCAATATTCGGCTCCAACTCCAAAGGAGTATCAAGCGCTTCGACATCNTTCTCTTCCTGAGATTCAGGTGAATCCGCTTCTGCGGCGGTTTCTGTCTCCGCATCTTTCGCTGCTTCTTCCTCAGAACTCAATCCAATTTCAAGCTCATCCTGAGAACCGGCGAATGCCCGACCAAAATACAGTCGATAGGCAAGCCCTTCGCTGGTTCCGGCCTGCAATTCACCCTGCAGTGCTAAAAGGGAAATATCGTCTGGAGCTCCGGATTGTCCCGGCTGCAATCGGAATCCACGCCGGAGAAGATCCTGATTGATCTGGCCCACCATCCGTTGAGCGAACGAATTACGAGTCACGGCAGGTTCTGCAAGAATCAACTCCATATCCAATGCCAGATCTGCGGTCAAACCTTCCTGCTTCGGACGTACGCCGGCAATCTCAAAATTATCCAATGTGGAAATAATATCNGTCAAGGCATCAGGATCCACTTCCAACGCCTCATCCTCCAGTCCTTCGAGCTGCCAATCTGCCGTCGAATCCTCTCGATTCAGCGAGCTGACCTCGGTTTCAGACAAAGTCCCTTCGGATTCATCGACTGCATAGTCATAGATTGTGACCTGATTGATGTCTCCGCCCTGAACTTCCAATANATCCGTATTAATCCAGTCCGCGAACTTCGCTGACAGATCAATATTGGACAAGGTGGTTATGTAAACTTCGTCTTCTTCCGGAGCACGTACAAAATAATCCGATGGTTGGCCTTCCACTTTCTTGCCAACAATCACATCCACCACTGCATCGCTGGTATCTTCCAGCATAATGGTAATACGAGTCCCAACACCTTCGACATCCGCAATACTGAGCGATTCCTGACGTGGATTGACGACACCATATTTGGCGTGATCCTGTTCCCACCGCGTTTCTAAAGCTCCGCGTTTCATTCCCATGACTGATGCCGCCGTAGCACCNAGTCTATCTTGAGCATCGGCTGGATAGTTNTGATGCGAAGGGATCACCCANTGTTGCTGCGAATTCCGNTCAACNTTAAAGTCCAAAGGACGAGCCGNTTTGGCATCAAACGCGGTCACTTGTAAAGAAACCGCNTTGGTCGAGTCAAACACTTCNAAATACGACTCACCAGNGCGNCCAATTTCTTCGATCTCTCCGGANGAACCGCCAAGNCCACCATACAAAGTCACTCCCAATGCAACTAATGCAGCNCCCANAAATACCAAGGTGGTGTTCCAGCCGGATTGTGCAAGATTTGAATTACTCATTTTAAGACTCCTGCCTTGCTCCTTTACCGTCGCCTCGCGGGCGCGATGTATTTACTTTCGTTTGTCAACCGAATTATCAGAACCACTATTCCAGCCAGAATTGCCGGAATCGGGGGCAGCCAAATAGCACGTCGTCGGTGCTTCGCTTCAATGGCCGCCACTTCGCGGTTTGTCTCCATGTCAATTTGCCGAATTGTCTCATTCTTTTCTTGCTCAATCTGAGCCTGAATTAGTGAAAACCTTTGTTGTTCATCCTGCTGAGCCTGTTGCAATAATTGTTGTTTTGCAATGGGGTCCAGAGCATCATCGGCTTCAATTTCATCCACACGAGCAGANAGNCGTTCTTGTGCTTTCTCAAGTTCCTCTTCAGCCTTTTCATCGGCTTCCGTTCGCTTNTCAGCNGAGTCCTTCAGGAANGCACTTTTTTCTGCTTCCACTTCCTGCAAGCTNCGATGAGCCGGGCGACGTGAGCGGAGTTCCATGAAGTTATCAACTCCCGCCAGGGAATCAACCGCGTTCAGTACAAACGTTACATTATCAAACTGAAAATCCAGATTTCCAAATGAGCGTTCCTGGAAAAAGAAATCTGAGATCATGTCGACATCGGTGACAAAGATTGCGTTCGCTTCTTTTCCGTCCGTGCGATTAATTTTTGCCGCAATGACGTGATTAGCCACATCGGCCCTTCGATTCGGATCAGAGGCCGGTCGTGCCGCCTGACCGCCTCCCATCATCATCGCCATATTATTGGGACGATCGTCAACAAATTCGCTCCAGTCGAGCAACCCCGAATTAGGGCCGGTCGTAATCAATGCTTTGAGATCAGCATCCTTCATTCCGGGGGCCACTTGAATCGAGCCGGCATAAATCGCTACCAGTTCCTCGAGGCCCTTACTGACACCATCCTCTAAATTGAATGCGTCCTCATTACCACCACTGGCGGTAAGGAACAAATATTCCGCCGGTAACTGTGAAAACTCCGGATGAGGATTGTTCATATCGAATGCAACGCGGTCGTATTTCCAGAGGATGCCTAATTGCTCCATCAGACGTGTAGCCTGACCACCATCCGCTTTAGGCTGCGGCGGTGGTGCACCACCGCCCATCATTCCCATCTGGCCTCCCTGAGAGGGCTTAGGCTGCCGTGGAGCACCGGTTACACCAAACTGCGACCCCATCGCCAATGGGAAGGGATCGTCAAAGATCAGGATTGGATTTCCTTCTGCCACATACGTGACGAGACTGGTCATTTGTGGATCAGTCAATGAAGAAGGCATCACTGCAAGCAGTACATTGAACTCGTCAGCAGAAATCGGTAGATCAGGAGAAACCTGAACAACTTCGTATTGTTTTTTTAGTTCGGTAACGATTTGCCACTCATTACCACCGCCCATCACGTTTGCATCGGTCGTCAGGACCCCAACCGTCAGGCGTTCCTTTTGNGCAACCGTCTGAATCGACCGAGTCAGTTCATATTCAACCGGAATCCCTTTTCCAAAAAAGGGAATAACCACTTTGTCGTAACTACTAATAACGACCGCCCCCAGAAAGACTTCCGCCTCTTGTCGNCGGCCATCCACTTCTGTCATTAACTGAACCGGGGTAATTCCAAAGTGCCGAGCCTCGTTNGCCTCTTCGCTAAACGGTTCCACATCCACGATACGAACATCCAAACGCCCTCCGCTTAATTCTTCGAATTGCCGCANCAAACCAACAAGTCGNTTACGAGTTTCCGCATATTCCCGAGGTACTTCGGGGCTNATNTAAGCCTGAATCTCAATCGGNCGTTCCGATTCTACCGAATCCAACATGACCTGACTCGTTGTAGAAAGACTAAACAACTTTTCNTTGGTCCAGTCAAAACGGATAGCACTACTGCCNACCCANATCGTNANACAGGTTACAAGAACACCGAGCGAGACAGNACGAATCCCATACTGAGTCNCTGTTTCAAGTTGTTTCCCGCTCGCCCATAGCCGTTTCGACATAACAACCAGATTCAAATAAAGCAGGACCACTGTCAGGCTAACGAAATATAGGACACCGTCAAACGGCACAATCCCCATACCNAAGTCCTGGAATTTCTGCGATAGACTTAGCGATTCGACNACTTCACGAGCGCCAAGGAAGGCCGCTGCGTAGTCAAGAAAAACGGGTACGCCGCAGATTGCAATTCCCAAGACAAATGCCACCGTCATACTCGTCGTTAGCATGGACGCAAGCATTCCGCCGGCCAACATAGCACAACCGGCAAGCCAATAGCCAAAATAGGTTGAAGTCAGCAACCCCCAATCCGGGTCTCCCAAATCGGTGAGAATATAAATGTGTGTCGTAGAGAATAGNAGAGACAGCGAATACACGGCNACAACACTCAGGTATTTGCCGAGTAGAATTTCCAAATTGGTGGCAGGCAGTGTNTANAGNAGTTCATCGGTTCCACTCTTACGTTCTTCCGCCCAGACGCCCATCGTCAACGCCGGCACAAAGAATAGTAANAACAGCGGGAACCACTCCGANAGCTGATCCAANCTTGACTCATTGGCCGTAAAAAACTCNGCNTCAAAAGCCAGTGCTCCACCGGCCACGACGAANACGATAATGAACAGATAACCGAGCGCGCCCGAAAAATAACTGGCGAGGTTACGCATCATAATCGGCCAAATAACACCCAATCGAATTTTCATGGTCTCACCTTTATTCCTTATCTTCCCGGGATGAAGTCGCAGCGTATTCAGCTCCGGCAGTCAACTGACGGAATCTTTCTTCCATTCCACCGCCATCGACGCCAAGTTCATCAGTGGCTCCGTCGAATACGACCGCACCGTCATGAATGAGCAAAACGCGATCGCATACTGCGTGAACTTCCTGCAGAATATGAGTTGATAACAGGACGGTCTTCGTTTTGCCTAAGGTCCTAATAAGCTCACGAACTCCCTGGACCTGATTCGGATCCAAACCGCTCGTCGGCTCATCAAGAATCAACACGTCCGGATCATGCAGAAGCGATTGAGCCATACCAACCCGCTGACGATATCCCCGTGAAAGTTTCCCAATCTGTTTTTCCCAAACCTCGGCAAGCATACAGGTCTCGCGGACGTAATCCAACCTGGANGACAATTCATCTGCCTTAAGCAATCTTGTCTTGCCAACATACTTCAGAAAGCTACGAGGGGTCATCTCTGTATANAGTGGTCCATTTTCGGGNAGATAACCTAAGACTTCTGCCGCCTGCAAGCGTTGGGTTGCCACGTCAAATCCACCGATCAAAGCTCGTCCCTGACTTGGAGCGAGAAAACCGGTAAGCATTTTCATGGTGGTCGACTTACCAGCCCCATTGGGACCGAGAAAAGCACAAACCTGGCCACGNGGCACACTAAACGAGACATCTCGGGTCGCCGCAAAACTGCCATAAAACTTGCTAAGCCCCTCGGCTTCGATCATGATCATCGAGGCTTCAGGCTCATCGTCAAGTACTGACTCTTTATCCGCCATATCAAACACCTATAAGCGTTTTGTCTTTCAACAAGTAATAGTTAAAAAGATGATTCTATCCACGTCCAAATGACATGTAAAGTTATCAATTCNTTTATCCGTGGAGCTAATTACTAACGTAANTTCCCCCAGATTTGTTCTAGCACAGAGAATGTTAATGGGTCATAGATCTCCAACTCAGCAGCCACAAANGGATAGAAGTCATTGCGATAAAAATAGGCTTCCGTCGCTTCAGCAAAGAATTCTTTTTCATTGGTAGTACCGTAGTGTTTTACCGTCTGGCCAGTATAAAGCAACACTTCCTGATACTTACCAGCCGCCATCGCACGATCATAAGCCTGCTTCACTCCTTCATGCTCGAAGCCAAGCACCTGATCGTGATAACTGTGCGCCAACTCATGCAAAATCACCGCGGGATGTTTAAGAATCTGTTGACGAGATAAGAGCGAAGCGGCTCGTGGTAAATGGACTTTATTTAACAAACGTGGGTCATGACCGTTCTCTCTAAGCCACCGTCCCCCCGGATGATACTGCATCGAACCAAGCGTTGGATGATGACGTTCCAACCAAATCTCTAGCGTCTGCAATGTCTTTAGTTGCTTTTCTGGAACAAGAATTTTAATACGTTGCAGGTGATTGGCGAGCATTTTGATTGCATCACGACCAAGTTNCACATGGGGCCCCTCCAGTAAAGACGGATCGACATAAACGGTCCATCCTTCAATATCCTTCTTCACCGGATCAAATCTTACCCCTGGCGCACGTTTCTTTTGACTGTANATCCACTGCCAAAGTGGAGCATGGTTAAATGCGTCCACCCAACTGTCGTGACCACGACCTTTAATTTCGGAATACCGTGGATTGCCACCGGATCGTTTCACCGCTTCCACGATAGAACGCGAGCGATCTACAGGAATCGCACTATCCCTGTCTCCGTGCCATGCCCAAATGGGAACGTGAGCAATCCTGGAAGCGAGAGTATTGTCGGCACCTCCGCATATCGGTACCGCCGCAGCGAATAAATCAGGTCGTCGTTGAATCGCATCCCAGGTACCGTATCCCCCCATCGACAATCCCATTACATAAATGCGATCCCGATCAATCTGCTTCTTCGGATCAGCGACAAAAGCATCCAAGACCTCAAACATCAATTCCATGGAAGGGCTGATCTGAGGCATCTTGTGGGCTTTACTGCGCCAGTCAACATCGACCCACAATGCTTCCTTCGGNACCTGACCGGCGATCACGTAGGAATTAAACTTTCCCGACACGCCAGCTTTTTCCAATGCTTGAATCGTACCTGCGTCAGTCAACTCACCCCGGTTATCATCTCCTCGTCCACCGGCCCCATGCAAAAACAACAGCAGAGGATATTTTTCCCCGTCCTCGACTTGTACCGGAGCGCGATGACGGTAGTTTAGTGATTCTCCNGCCNTACTTTTCCACACGGCANCTGTATACTTTTCCAATAGGTCCTGAGCGTGTAGGTACGGAGACACCAAAAGGATCGACAACACGATCACCAATTGGAAACGGCCAAAAATATTCAAAAAACTAATACCTTTATACTTTGCNATAAGTGGAAGTTAATTCCGTATCTCGAATGTAACTCTTATAGACCCCGTTTGCGAGTAGGTAGTAAAGTAAAGCTCGCATTCCATAAAAAGGTGCGTACTACTATAATAAAAAGAGNGAACGAAGGAGCTTTCAANGTCCTCCACGCCCATCTCCCACCTAAAACCTTNCCTTAACTGCAATGTTTCGTATGAAATCACTGGTTCTGTCTCTCTCGGTTAGCCTAGCACTGGCCCTCGTCACCACTGCCGAAGCTCAAAATCCTCAGCTGATCTTCGAAAAGGACATCAAGCCGATTCTGCTTACCTATTGTTACGAATGCCATAATGCAGAACTTCAGGAAGGTAAAGTTCGTCTCGACAATTTGAACCCGGACCTTATTGCAGGCCCAGACGCTCAACGGTGGCATCATGCATTAGACATGATCAATCAGGGCGATATGCCGCCGGAGGATGCAGAACATCCCGACGAAGAAACGCTCGAGATACTGACCGATTGGATCCAGACCGAGCTTGTCAAATCCATTAAGGCTCATCGCAGCACGAACCGTGTGGTGATGCGAAGAATGACTCGTGAACAATACACAAACACACTTCAGGAACTACTTGGCATCAATGTTAATTTTGGAACCGCCTTACCTGAAGACGCGAAGTCTAAATCCGGATTCACCAATAACGGAAATGTCCAACAGATTAGCCCACTGCATCTGGATTATTACCAAAAGGTCGCACGAGAAGCACTTGCTCAGTCTATCTTCACTGAAAAGCCCCCCATCACTCGATACCGCCTCCAGGTGGGAACGGAGATTGGAAAGGAGTTATCCGGAGAAAAAAAGTCTGGCCAATTCGGCGGATTTGTTTCTCAACCGGTAAGTAATGCCCACATCATTCCTGACGTTCTCAATGAGCAGGGCGAGCCCATCTTTCTTGATCCGGCGAGTCGGCCTGCCCCGTATAACAATATCCTCCACAACCTCGGAGTCGGAATGCGTGGTTCTGACCGTAACCGTTATGAAGTGGTCTCCAATGGGATGCACCTCGACTCTGCATTTCAACATGTGGAAAAAGCTCCAGGTTCCTGGCATGCCCCTTCACCGAACATGAAATTACTGATTCGACGAGATTTCCCTGTCCAAGGGGATTTTGCATTTCGAGTCACCGCTTCCCGTACTATCGGTCGCGATGCTCAACTTAAAAAGGTCTACGGTAACAAAGAGCTGATTACCAAAGTAACCGATCGAGTCACGGAACGAAGAGCCGGTGCCTATTCCGTCACGGGAAACGACGCGTACCGACTGGAACGCTCTGTTCTTGAAAACGGACTGTTAGTCAATAAAAAAGAGGAGAAGCCTGGTAACAACCGAACCGCGCGTTTCAAACTAACCCCTCCTAAAACCGATCTCTATCACGTTGAAATCATCCGCAGTGCTCTAAAAGAGAATACGGAAACAGAACTTTACATGGAATTCGGTGACCGCAATAACCGGATCAGCCACAAATTCAAGCTGGAACGTGAACCTCGAGATGCAAGTCGCATGTGTACTCCACTGGGGATCGTAGCTCTCCAAGAGGGTGACAACGAGTGTTATTTCCGTTGGAACGGGTTGGTTAACATCGAAGAAATCGTGTTCACGCCCCTTGCTGCCGACCACAAAGTCCGACAAGAACAACTGGCACAAATTGCCCGAACCAAAGCAGCAGCGGCTGATAACGAGAAACGTCAGGCAGTCCTGCAGGTTTCACTTGGGAACCGAACGGACGACGGTCAGGACTCCAAGACGTTTGATCGAATCGAGACGATTAACACTGCACCCGGTGAATTCAAGCAATATCAATTCGTCGGAAGGTTGGAAAATCTGCCGACCCCGCAACTCGACCTCAACGAAATGACTTCGCTTTCCAACATCTTAGTTTTAACGGTTTGGAATGGGGACTTCATCAAAGACAAAAAAGATACCGGCTCATCCATCATTGTTAGTGAGCTTGAGTTCGAGGCTCCTTACTTTGAGACCTGGCCCCCGAAGAGTCACACGCAAATTTTCTTCGACTCCCGAAACAAAGGCAACGCTGAAGTCTATGCTAAAGAAATCCTGACGACCTTTATCAGNCGAGCTTTCCGNCGTCCCGCGACCAAAGANGAAGTGAGTTTGTATTACAATTTCTGGAGTGCCGTAAGAGGNGAGTATTCGGCGTTTGAAGATGGTATCCGCGAAACATTAGTCGCGGTCCTNTGCTCACCTAATTTCATCTACCTGGCCGAGGGTAACCCCGAGAAAAAGGCGAAACAAGAACGGGAATACGAATTAGCGTCTCGTCTGTCATACTTCCTGTGGAACGGCCCACCNGATGANGAACTATATAACTTAGCTGCCAAAGGTCAATTAGAGAGACAGCTTGGAGCACAGGTCGAACGAATGGTACAGGANTCACGATCCTGGAACTTTGTCACTTCATTTTCGAATCAATGGCTGAAGCTTTATCGCCACAATGAACAAGCGGTCGATATCGGAAGATACCCTCAGTTCACACGGTACATCAAGTCCGACATGGAATTGGAAACTTACCATTTCATCAACTATCTGCTTCAACAAGACCTCAGCATCTTNGACATGATCGATAGCGACTTCGTTGTCATTAACCAAAACCTGGCAGAATATTACGGCATTCCGGATGTAGCCGGTACGGAGTTCCGGGCTGTTACCGTGTCCGCCGATCTGAATCGAGGTGGCCTGCTAACTCAAGGGTCCTTCCTCAGCGGACATTCCGATGGGAAACAAGCTCATCCAATTAAACGCGCGGTCTGGATGATGGAACGGATTCTTGGTGAATCCCCTCCCCCGCCACCACCGAATGTGCCNGACCTGGANCCTAAAGACCCGAACACCAACAGACTTCCGATCGCNGANCAATTGGCAATACACCGGGATAATGTCTCGTGCAAAAACTGCCACAAGAAACTGGATCCCTATGGTTTGGTGTTTGAAGACTATAACGGGGCCGGACTTTTAGGATCGCANCCCGGTTCCAATCAAAACACCATCGTCAAACTTCCATCCGGTTCGGAAGTGACTGGTGTTGCGGGGATGAAGAGNTACGTTTTAGAATTTGAACGAGAGAAATTCGCCACCTCATTGGTCGAACACCTCATGACGTTCGCTCTGGGACGCGACATTTCTTATCTTGACGAACAGGAAATCCATGAAATCGTCAGGAAATCAATNGCCCANGGTGGTAGCTTCCAATCCACATTACAGGAAATCGTAACAAGTCCCATGTTTCTGCGAAACTAGCAGGTAAAATAAAGTGGTAATGCCTTGCTTCCGTTTCACGCATTTTCAATGAAAGAACTACTATGAGTCGTAAATCCTGGCATTTGGACCGACGTTCATTCCTTTCGGGAATTGGCGTAAGCCTGACTCTACCCTATCTGGAAGCAATGGCTGATTCCGTTGCCCCCTCGATTACAGACATTCCAAGACGTCTGTGCTACATGTACTTCCCTAATGGATGTGGTATTCCGAACAAGGATAAGACACCTGAAGAACACACGAAATGGAGTTGGTTCCCGATAGGCGAAGGTAAAAACTACACCTTNACCAACACCCTGTCGTGCATGGAACCTCACCGTGAAGACATCACCGTNATTGGTGGTTTGAGTCACCCTCGTTCACGTCAATTGCTCGGTCACCTAGCCGGNGACTCATGGTTGACCGGCGGTGACGTCGGCGCCAGCAANTACGCAAACAACATTTCCGTTGANCAGGTAGCTGCCCAAACNATTGGNAAAAACACCCGCTATAAGTCTTTCGTTCTTTCGGCTGATGGTGGAGTGGGTTACCAATCTCGGGTGTCAACGCTATCCTTTGATGACGCCGGCAAACCCGTTCCATCGGAACATCGTCATCGTGAAATTTTTGAGCGATACTTCTCACCGAATGGTGGGGGGGCTACCGCAGAACGTCGAAAAGAAATTGCTCGTGGCAAGAAAATCGTTGANCTGATTCTGGAAGATAGTCAACGCCTGAACCGCAAACTAGGTAGCCGGGACAAGGCCAAGCTCGACGAATTCCTAGCCTCACTTAGTAGTGTTGAAGACCAAATCAACCGGAACGAATCATGGCTGGATACACCGATGAAGCCCTTCACCTCAGATCATATTGATTTCGAAGTGGACGCGACTAAGAATCCGACCAATTACATTCGCAGCATGATCGACATTATGGTTCTGGGTTTCCAGACGGATGTCACCCGGGTCATGACCTATATGATGGCGCGTGAAGACGGTATCGGGTTTGGTGATCATTTCCCACGNTTAGCCTGTGATATCAACACNGGTCACCACGGACTGAGCCATTCATCTCAATGGGAAAACTGGAGCACCTATGATGCCTGGCTCGCAAGTCATTACAGTTACNTGATTGACAAGATGAAAAACATCCGTGATGAGCATGGTCGCCTGCTGGATAACACGTTGATGCTATTCGGAAGTGCTTGCAGCACAACCCACAACGCGCGCAATTACCCACTACTCCTCGCTGGTGGTAAAAACTTCGGCTTGAACCATGGCAGCTATACCNGATACGACGATTCTGTTCCAATGAACAACCTGTTTGTCAGCATGCTGAACGCTGTTGATGTAAAAACAGACCGATTCTCTGACAGTGACGGGCATTTGACTGGAGATATTTTCAGCACCTAGAATCTCCTTTCATTTTTGTGACCATTTCAAAAGCCTCTCCTCTCAGACTTACTGTTGAGGAGAGGTTTTTTCAATCCTGTAAACTGAGCGACGAATGAAAACGCAGACCGAAGAGCTTTGGGTAGAAGTCCCGGAACGACGAGCGATCATTACCATCCATAACGAAGTGGAACGAATTGTAAAAGAGAGTGGAGTACAAGATGGCATGGTCCTAGTGAATGCCATGCATATCACGGCAAGTGTCTTTATCAATGATTACGAATCCGGACTGCATGCCGATTACGAACGTTGGCTTGAAGAATTGGTACCTTTTAATGCCGGGACGGACCCAANTGCGGGCGGTTATCTCCACAATCGCACTGGCGAAGACAATGCGGATGCTCATCACAAACGGCAAATCATGGGCCGCGAGGTTGTCATCGGCNTTACAGAAGGACAGTTACATCTGGGGCCCTGGGAGCACATTTTCTATTACGAATTTGATGGCCGNCGGCGAAAACGCATTCTGGTGAANGTGATNGGANANTANCCAAGTGCATCTTNAGGTNCNNTCGTTTAAACTACAGCTAATACCANACGACGCCCCTCACAAGGATTCGCAAATATGCGTTACCGCTTACTNTCGTTAATACTTTTACTGAGTGTAGTCTTTTTTACGGCGTTTCAAGCTCACGCGACCGATCTACGAGCAGGCGCTTCAAAGATCGACATCACCCACCCCAATAAAAANCTAGTCGAAATCCCACTGCTATCGCGTGCACTCGTACTTCAAAGTGACCAAACAACACTAGTCATCGTTACCATGGACGTCGTTTCGATTGGTGAAATCGGAAGTATCCCTGATGACTTTCAGGAGAACGTCAGGAATAGAATCGTCAATTCTCTCGGCATCCCTGCTCGCAACATCATGTTCAATGCGAGCCACTGCCATGGAACTCCGAGCCCTGACTCCGAAGACTTAACAGTTAAAGTCATCGAACAGGCTTATAAAAACCTGGAACCCGCAACTCTCAGGAGTAGCCGGGCACACGAAGATCGCATCCAGGAAAACCGNAGNATGAAGCTGAAAGACGGAAGNGAAATTGATGTNCGTCATNCTTACTCACTTCCGCCCAATAAAGAAATNCTCTCCACGGGACCAATCGATCCGGAAGTCGGGATACTGCGAGTCGACAAATCCAACGGCGAGACTTTAGCAGTACTGTTTAATTTTGCCTGCCACCCAATTCAGGGAACTCCCGTTAGTTCCGGCGACACGTCTGATATGACCGGCTACGCTGCCCAAGTCATCGAAGACAATCTTGCCCCCGGAACCATTGCCCTGTTCGTCCAGGGTTGTGGGGGCGACATTAACCCCCTTGCTTATAAGGATGTTGATCACCCACGGCATGCTGAAGTCTACGGAAACATGCTGGGGCTTACCACGCTGAAAGGGATACGCAAGGCAAAGCCCAATGACGATCAACGTCTGATCGTCATTAACGAAACGCTTTCTCTGCCTCGTTCTAATCTGGCGCCACGCATCATGGAACTGGGACAATACCGAGAATCTCTCGTTAATGGCTTTGGGGGTACCACACTCAATCTGCACCAGTTTATTCATCTCACCAACAAACACAATCTGGCCCCTGATTCTCCCTCCTATCATATCAGTCGCTATTTGCACGACGAAGCATTGGGGCATAAAGAGCTAAGGATCATGGATGCAAACAACAAGGCAGCTATGAATGCCTATCTCAGCAACATCTATCGCATGGAAGAACTGACGCGGGTCAACGCAAATCTGCGACTGTTAAACATGCATCAACAGC
>PAJC01000100.1 GCA_002705165.1 Planctomycetaceae bacterium
TCACAATACCACTGGTTAATTTTTACCAGCTTCTCGACAGCTTCCTTATCACTGTCAGGTTCATGGGATAAGCCGTGATGCCCTTCATTGATATCTAACCAGGTCATCTTTGCCTGACCAACACTTCGAGTGTACTGTAGCGACGCGACGCGAGCCATGTCATTCTGCAAGCTGTTTACCAGCATGTCGATCTGCATGCGACTTAAGTCAGGCATATTCTCATTGGCATTCTTTACACCGGTCTTTTGTGCCGGAGCGGGAATGTCGAGCTGGTGTTCGGCATCACGCTTGATTCGGGCTTCCATTTCACGAATGAACTGTTCATGTTGTTCCAGCAACTTGCGATCCTCTTTGCCAACCAGCGTACGGACTCGACGTAAATCATTACGAACCCGGTCCAGTACGCTTTCGACACTTTTACGGTCTTCCAGTTTTCCATATAGCTTATTGAACATCACATAGGGATCGTCCATTGGAGCGATGGGTTTGTTGGAGCCTGAGTAGATCATACGAGTCCAGGGATCAGCTCGATCCGGAACGACCACTCCAAATTCCAGTGAACCAAATCGTGTTTGTGTTTCTGGTTTGCTCTGGAGGTAGTTTTTAACTTCCTGATCCACCGATAAGCCACTTGCCCATCCAGCGGGCGTATGACTTCCACCCTGAATGTTTCCGGGGAGTAACTCGATTCCGGTCAGCAAGCAACTCATGCCACGCATGTGGCTGTCGCCATCACCTTTGATTTGATCACAGATCCCTTTGAGAATCAGCATTTGATCCTGATAGGGCTGTAGCGACTCCATAATCCGCTTCAGCTTAAAGTCAGCACCTGCTTCGTCAGGCCAAAAGTCACCAGGGATGGTCCCGTTCGGGCTAAACACAACGATCATTCGCTGCTTCGCATGGTTCACATCAGCCTGAGCAAAAGCTGGTAAGCCCATCAGCAATGGCAGGCTTGCTGCTGAAAAACCCATGTCCTGAATAAATTGACGACGATGATGAATAGTCATACTTATTGTTCCTGTTCAGGCTCAAACAAAACGGCTGCTTTAACAATGTTCGTTAGCAGTTGCTGAATATTAAACTCGGACACCTGAAATTGTTCTATTAATTGCTTGCGGAGTGAGTCGCCATAGGCATTGATTGGTTGTTTCATTGCCTGATGGAATAAGTGGTCGACGAATGCTCCATGTGCCTGAGGGCTGATGGTAATCAACTCTGCAAGTCCGGAGGCCCCGGACAACTCGACCTTCTCCCCAACCACTGTAGTATAGTTGGCAACGGCATTAATGGCTTTACCAACTTCCTGATTACGATATCGGCCAACGGCATCAAAGTTCTCGAGACTGAAACCCAGAGGATTAATGATATTATGGCACCCTGCACAGGTGGTAGGTTCTGTGAGCTGTGTGACTTTTTCGCGAATTGTCAGTCCGTCGGGAAACTCAGCACTACCAAGTTCGGTTGCTTGAGGCGGTTCCTTAAGAGTTCTTCCCAACAGCCGTCGCGTAATAAAAACGCCACGATGAATTGGAGAGCTGTTGTCCCGATAGGCCAGCATCGAAAGCATGTAGGGATGAGTCAAAATCCCGCTGACAGCGTGTTCGCTTACCGAACCAGGTTGAAACTCATTTCCTTCAAAGGCTTCGATTCCATAAAACTGTGCTAGATTGTGGTTCATAGGAATGGTTGGTGAGTGGAAGAGTTGGCGAAAGTCCGAATCATCACTCCAAACGACGTCCTGAAAGAACAAACGCAGAGACAGTCGAAGGTCCGCTTTAATAGTATCTGTAAAGTTAGCGTAATGCTCATCGTCTTTAGAAAACTCACCCTTTTCGTTTAACTGCAACCAGTGCAGGAGGAAGTAATCGAGCTTAGACTTTGCCCGACTATTATTCAGCATTCGTTTGATTTGTTGCTGTACTTTGATTGGATCTAATAAGTCTCCACGCCCAGCAGCATTTCGCAAAGCTGTATCTGGAACGGAATCCCATAAGGCCAGNGCCAAACGNCCGGCAACCAAATAGCTATCCACTACGGGATCCTCCGGGTTGCGGCTCAATTCCGGATAGAGAAACAACGGTGACTTCAAGGTGGAGATNATNACNCGTTTGACGGAATCTGATANTTCGAGATCATCCAAGAAGAAGCTGTCAACGTAGATGGATTTTTGATCATCGGTAAGTGGGCGTCGAAACGCATATTCAACCAATGCGTGACAAAACGTCTGTAGCTTATCATGCCGATCGACGTCCCCGCTTTTNGTTCTAGCCATTTGATCCATAAGTGGTAGGACCTGCTCAGCCACTTCAATAGCGGCATTCGTGGTTGCTTGATCCCATTCTGCACTGACNGCAATTCCGCGTTCATAGCCACTGGCGCTGTCATCGGGAGGAAATGGAGTTTGCACGAGAATACCGGTACCGATGGTGGTTGGGTANAAATTNCGTTTAGGGATTATTTGTCGAGTTCCTCCCGGNGGCACCCACANNAGACTCATTGAAGCCGCGGGATCTTTGAAACGGAAAGTNTCCAGCTGAAAAAAATAAGGCNGCCNTCCTTGCAGATAGATTGTGCCGGAATGCTCAGCCTCACTATCTTTGGTAGCNACATATTTGTCGACAAGCCGTGTNTCTCGATCATTAATATAAAGCCGAATACTGTTNGGGCTTTTAACGATGAATTCATAAATGCCACTCTCTTCTGCGATGACGGCACCCTGCCAGCGAATACTGAATTCTTCTTTCTTAGAGATCTTTTCATGCGGTAATGTTCGGTCGAAATCAAAATCGATACTATCGACGACTTCCTGCCCGACTTGTTTACCGAATCCACGGGTGTCGTAGTAAGTGGCGTGGATCCCACGNTCTTCGTTCAATNGGGGTTTACCAAGAAANGCNGTAAAGAGATCGCTAATGGTTTGTTTGTACTGGCGATTTGTGAGTCGTGCTAATTCGATTCGGGGAGGTTTTTGACTTGCTCTGGCTTCAGGCGTATAAAACGTCTCGAAAATATAACGTCCAACCGCAACGGCATTTTCACCCTTACAGGTATTGGGTTTATCTTCAGGCATTGTTTCGACAATCACCTGAATCAATTCGGGTAGCTGCTTATTACCATAAAGCGGATTTTCGTTAACCCCGACAACGCCTTCGCCCTGCATGCCATGGCAGTGTGCACATTGTTTCAGATAGATACGTTTGCCTTGATCATCGCCAGAGCGTTTNCCNGGGGCACCAAAGAGAGAGGAGCTCAGCACCGCCAGCACGATGGCCGTCCAAGTCGTTAGGCACAACGATTTTACGTGAGTCATCTTAGTCGCTATTTTACACCCCAGTTNTCGTCAAAAAAGTTGGCATCTTTAGGGATNCCGGGGAATCGATAAATAGAGTCGTTTGGTTCGGGCTTGTTAACTACATCGACGATTGCCCAGTCAGGTAGCATGGGAACCTGACGAGCATTATTTAGATAAGCGTATTCGCGATAAGTGAATCCACTGTTGATCACGACATATTTCTCNGGATTNAGTGGGTTTGGNTAGATCATGATNGGAGCATGGCTTTTTGCATCAAATACTTTTTCACCAATGGAGACACCCTGTTGGTTCCAAGTGAGCGGCAGACGGGCAAGGATGTCAGCAAGGACTGCATTAGACGAAAAGTCTCCCCAAAGGATCAGATTGTGATTGTTAATATCTTCTTCGGTCACAGCGGTATCCGTTTTTATGCGGGCATGTCCGCGAAAATGTTGTCGCCAATGCTTAATGGCATGTACTTGTTCCGAAGCAGTCCATGCCCCAATCGCTTCATTGATCGGCTTACCGCTAGGCGTGACCATTAGAAAACTGCTAAGGAATGCATCGTCGATTGGGCCTTGCAACCCATGTTTTTTTTGCAATCCATTTTGAGATTTTGGGCCTGCCACCCAGTTACCGTCAGCCCAATGGATTTCATAGGACCAACTGCGATCAGATTTGGCTTTGGAAGCGGTTAGTGTTTGTTTGTTGATCTCGATCGTTATGTTCTTAGTTATATCGAAAGGTGCTAGTCCCGCAGCCATATCAAATTTCAATCCGGTCACGTCAGTGGTCACGATCACAACCCGGTTATCTCGGATTTCAGCTTTCACACGAGCCGGTTCCCAGTGTTCCTTCATGCCTGTAATTGTTAGCCAGTACTGACGGTTGTATTTAAGCGAATGTGTAATTTTGTTAATAGTAAGCGGTAGTTTGTCGTTGCCGATACGAGCCAGACTGTACATTTTGTCTTCAATAAGGGCCTGGGAGTCGGGATGGATTCGGTGGCCGGTTTTAGGGCCGATGATATGAACAAGACTAATACCTTCTTTGGCCAATGCGATTTCCATCACATCAGCAGCTTGTTTCTGAATATCATCTTCACCGCTATAGGCAATCAGTGGAACGTGTGCCAGATTGATGGCATTATCATCGGTATCATACCAACGCCAAAGTTTCTCTTCCCACCAATAGGGATGCAGTGTCTCCTTTTGGAAGGACTTTAGAAATTCAGGTGTCTCTGAAAAGCCGGCACCCGGCGTGGCTGCAAACCAGCGATCGGCGTAGAGCTGAGCGAATTGCCAGCAACCGGCTCCACCCATCGAAAAGCCCCGGACGCTAATCAAATCGTTATCGATGCGATATTGTGATTTGACATGCTCCATGGCTTCGAGCACATCGATTTCGCCGGCAAACTTGAAGGCATTGCTATAGCGTCCGTATGGGTGAAGGACGATGGTATCCTTTGGAGCGTAATACCCAACCACTTTGGCTTGCTTATCAATAAAATTTGTTTCACTCAATGTTTCTCCGCGACCATGAAACCAGATATCCAGTCGAACAGCCTTCTCACCATCGCCCTGATAGTTCGTAGGGATTACCAAACCATAAGGCTGAGCAGAGCCATCAAGTTCACTACGGTATCCGCGAACGACGAGCCCCGTTTGACTTAACCAGGGAGCTCTTCCACTGAGCAGTTCTTGTGCTCGTTTTTTTCCACTAGCCAGCGCTGTAAAGGCTTTGATAATGTCCTTGTCGCTAAAGAATTCCCGATGCTCCAAATTGTCTTTGACAGCTCGATGGTAAATCTCAATATCAGGAAGAAGTGCTAACGCCAAATCAGAGTTCGAGTTTTTTAATTTGTCTACAAGTCCAGCCAGTTCTTCCAATCCGGTATTGAGGCGGGACCGGTCNTCGTCCGAAATTTCAACTCCGACTCGNGGAACCTGTCGGACCTTTGCAGGATTGTTATCACCTTCGCCATCACCATAAGCAGAGGCGGTGGTAAGCAGAAGGCCAGCGAGAAGAAGGATGTGGAGTCTCATAGTGTTTCTTCCAAAGTTGGAGTAGGTAATGCTTGGGCAAGTGGTTTATTTTACACAACTTTTCCGGGGTTCATGATGTTACGTGGATCGAGGGCGTGTTTGATTTGCCGCATGGTAGTGACAGCTTTGCCGTGTTCTTGTTCGAGTGCTTTGCGTTTACCTAGTCCGATACCGTGTTCTCCTGTGCAGGTACCTCCAACAGCCAACGCCATGTCGATTAATTGTTGATGATAGCCTGTTACTTCGGCCAATTCAGCTGGGCTACCGGGGTCGAGTGGGAAGACGACGTGAAAGTTTCCGTCGCCCACGTGACCAAATACTGGGGCGGGTAGAGTCGCATTTTTAACAATCTCCTTGGCTTCGAGGAAACATTGTGCCAGTTTGGAAATAGGCACGCAAACGTCGGTCACATAACCGACGGCATTCTCTCTTAAAGCCATGACAGCATGAAAAGAATCATAACGAGCCTGCCATAGCCGATCTCGATCTTGCTGATCAATGGCCCATTGGAACTCTACGCCGCCATATTTCGCCGCGATTTGTCTGGCTTGACGTGTTTGCTCGGCGACGTGGGCTTCTGTGCCATGGAACTCAAAGAAGATCGTGGGTCTTAGCTGGTTGTTCAGGCCACTGTATCTATTGACGGCATCAATTTGGACTTCATCCAGCAGTTCGATTCTGGCGACAGGGATTCCAGCCGCAAGAATTTTTAAAACGGCATCGATGGCATTTTCAATCGAGTCAAATGGGCAGATGGCCGAGGAGATTTGAGCGGGTTTCGGGTGCAATTTGACAGTGACTTCTGTGAGCACTCCAAGTGTGCCTTCACTTCCAACAAATAAGTGGGCTAGATCGTATCCAGCAGAGGATTTCCGAGCTCTTCCGCCGGCTTTGATAACTTCTCCGTTGGCGAGCACCACGGTGAGCGCCAGTGTATTATCCCGCATAGTTCCGTATTTGACGGCAGAACTGCCGGAGGCTCGAGTCGCGGCCATACCCCCAATAGAGGCATCCGCGCCAGGATCTACGGTGAAGACTAAACCACTATTTTGGTGCAGCAAGGCCTCATTGAGGTGGCAACGGGTGACGCCAGCCTGAACGGTGGCATCGCTGTCGGTGATATTGATTTCAAGGATCTGATTCATACGTGTCAGGTCGATAGATACACCACCGTAGATCGCCACGACCCCACCTTCAACGGCCGTTCCTGTACCAAATGGAATGACAGGGACATAGTGCTCATGACAGAGCTTGACGGCGGAAGAGACTTCTTCTGTAGTGAGTGGATAGACCACTGCCTGAGGTGCCTGGATATCATGTCTTGACACATCATGTCCATGTTCATGCAGTACATGCTTATCGAGCGATAGGCGGTCTCCAAATATTTCCTGGAGTTGTGGCAAAATTGCATCGATTGTATTGAAGTTGTTGCGTTCACTCATGCTTACTAGTTTTCAAGTTTAACTCGTTCCCAGATATCCGGGATGAATTCACGCCAGGCTGCATTCGCCTGCACTTCAAATGGTAGCCGGTCAAAGTAACTGTCATAGATAAGAATCGCAACTCCTCGGTCGTCCATGGACTCAGCATTGATCATCCGGGCATATTGGATTTGTTGTAACAGTACTTCGTCGGACTCATTCTCACGAAGCCATTCCAGCAGTGATCGGGCGACTTGATATTGGCCATGTCTTTGGAATGTCAGAGCCAACTTAAGTACCGACAGGCTGATGTTCCCGTATTGCTTTAGTGTTTTATCTAACTCGTAATAAGCATCCTCAAACTTGCTAAAGCCAAGTTGGCGATGCACGATGGCCAGACTACCGCGCAAATCGAACGGCTCCAGCTCGAATAACTGCATATCTCGACGCGCCCAGTTTTCAAGCCAATTGACGCGGCGTGAGCCATTACTAAAAAATGCCAAAGGTAAAGAGTCAATATAGTTATGGTAAAGGTACTGATAGTCCTGCATGTCTAAATTACGATGAGGAATTACAAGCTTGTGTTCCATTAACTCATCCACGATAGCTCTGGCGATCATCTGATGGCCGTGTAACGTCGGGTGTACATGGTCAACATACATTTCATAACCTGGAATTTTGTCGGCACTGGCGCTTTCCAATGTATTTCTAGCGTCGACCAGAGGAATATTGTGTTGTTGGGCCAGTGCCCTTTGAATATTGTCCATCTGTTCCGAGAGACGTAACGGGCAGATATCGAGGTCTTTTGCTAACAAATAATGGTGTCGAGCAGATTGCGATTCTCCGAGCTGCTCTAAAGTTCGCCCTAAACGGAAGTGCAGAAGCGCATACTGATCAGAGATCTCCAGACATTGCTCATACCGGTTTAAGGCTGCTTCCGGTTGGTCGGCTAGCTCAGTAGCCTGAGCAAAAAGACTATGGAAGTCCTGCTTGTCTTTGGTCGCCAGATCAGGAGGGAGCTCCGACTTAAATGGCGGGCAATCTCTGAGGTTGGATCCCAAACAGACGAATACTAGTGGGATATTGGAGGACTTGCATTGTTCAATGATGCGTTGTAGCGATTCTTTATACTGTTTGGTAACCTGTCTTTTCCATTCTGGATCCCAATGATAAGACGCGTAGCCACTTTCCTCATCCAGACGTGCCGTCACGTTTTCCGGAAGTTCCTGCCCCGTGGATTCCTTGAAAGATTCAACATCCTGACCGATTAGTGAACGTAGCCAAACGACGAGCCTTAAGGATTCGAGTGCGCTGCGGACCTCAGTTTGCCGGGTTGCCTGATCAAAAGTACGGTTTTCCAGGAATTCGTTATGTCCGCTGGCCAATACCAGAAGATCGGGCTTGTAAGTCAAAACTTCTTTGCTAATGTGCTGAAGACGAAAACTGGCATAAGAAAGTCCTCCGCAGTTGACTGATTGATAGGCCGTCGAGTTGCTGCGGTGGTTTAATTCCAATTCAACCCACTTTGCAAAGGCGGTGTCGACAGCAAAGGGGCGTCCTCGCACGGTGGATCCGCCAAGGAAAAACATACGATAGGTGTCTTTCGGTTTGATTGCCTCAAAGGATTGATCGCCGAAGTAGAGGGCCCGGTTACGAGTCGTGACATAGGTGGTTTCATCCCGATTGAGAGAAAACAGTGGTTGATGTCCCGAGAAACCGGAGGAAGTATCGACTACCTGGTCCGGTGATGCAATGTTGAAGGCGCGGAAAATACCTTCGAGTATGGCCAGGGGCATTAGACCGACACATATCGCCAGCAGCGAAAAGACAACCTTCTTTTTATTCGCAACTAACACGATGTGTACTCAATTTAGGAAAGACCGAATTATCCAAAGGCCTTGGCAACGGCAGCTTTAACTTTAGCTAAGCCTTCGGTGGCGACTTTAAGTGGGTCCTGCTTCCAGTAATCAGGATTAAACAGCTCTAGTGACAACATGCCCCGGCAGCCGGCTTTATAAACCATCTGCAGGATTTGGGTCACCGGAGCAATCCCATCGCCAACATGGACTCGATGCTTATCGGCGATCGTTGCTCTAGGTGGATCGGCCGGGTAGTCGTTGACGTGGAAGCAGTGAATGTGCTGACCATTGAGCATTTTTAATCCGTTGAAGGACGAACCACCTTTATAGATGTGGTAAATATCGGGCAGGATACATGCGTCCGGGTGGCCAGCTTCGGTTGCCACAAAAGCCAACTCACCGAGCCGGCTAAGTGTTTTAGAGAATCCCCACAACTCTAGCTGCGGGGTAATGCCTTCGTTNCGTCCNACTTCACATAGATCGTAATAACGTTTAGCGGCTGCAAACAAGTCAAAGTCTTCGATGTCCGTGGCACCCACAGGAGGTGCTGCAATTCTCACACCGCCCATTTCCTTGAGCAGCCCCATGTCATGTTTAGCGGTTTCTAGGCCCTTGGCTCTTTCTTGATCATCATTAACAATCCAGCGGGCAAATCCGATAGCACTGACGACTTTGACATTATTGTCCGCAAGTTTTTTACCGAGGTCTTTAATGCTGCCGCCCTTATCTTGGAATGACTGCAAATCACGAATCCAAGGTTCAATGCCCTCGTATCCGGCTTTGATTACCAAGTCAACCTGTGCGTCCAGCGAAAGCTGCTGACCACGGACACAACTCGTGTTGAAGCAGTAACCGAATGGCTTGACTTGGTCTTTCACCGAGGATGCAGCAACTGTTTGCATGGTTCCGGCGGNGGTTAGCGCGGCCGCAGAAGTTTGAATTACCTGTCGTCGATTAAGATTCATGGCCGAGTGATCCGATGCAAATTAAGTCCCAAGGGGGGGTGAGGTGGTTATTGTTAAGGCTTCTCAAGTTGGGTTATTTAGGGTTCACCCACGCTTGAAGTGTTTCCTTCTCAAGAATACCCCAATAAAGTCTGAAGTCGGCGATCTTCCCTTTGAGGCCATTTGCCTGTCCATAGTCTCCGACAAGAGAACCGCCATCCAGACCTAACGTGAAGGCGTCGGCCGGGGCACTGGCAAGAAAAGCAGCCTTAACATCGGTTTGAATTTTCTTTCCGTTCACGGCAAAAGCAAGTTTGGCGTTTCGGTCGAGAATAGCCACAACATGTGTCCATTCATTCAATTCAATTTCCGGACCAACAGCCGTGAATCGTTGTCCTTGAGAACGAATAGAGAAGGTAAGTTTGCCATCTTTGAGCAGCATCGTATAGCCGAGGGCCTCACCACCCTGAGCAGCAATCACTCCGTTCCCATCTGTTGGATTGATAAATCCACCCAAAGTGATTGGCTTGTAATCAGGACTGAACTTCCCTCCACTTGGATTGTGGAAGATATACTTGCTGCCATCTGTTTTCACCGCTGTCCCAAAGGGCGACTTCTCGGTGTTTTCAAAATCCCCAAAGCGGAATCGACGTACAAGCTGAGTCGGTTGAACCTTTGCCCGAGCGGCCCCAAAATTAACAATAGTTCCATCGTCCTTGTAGAAGTCCTGTAATCGCTCAAGTTCGATCTCGAGATCTTTTTTGACGCTGGCATAAGCGGGATCGTCGTAAACACTGGTTAATTCATTGGGATCCTCTTTCAGATCAAATAATTCCCATTCTTTGTTTTCATAGAAATGGATCAGTTTATAGCGTTCCGTTCGAACCCCATTGTGCTTGGCAACACTATGGGCTCCGGGGAATTCATAATAGTGGTAGTAAACACTCTGACGCCAATCCTCAGGAGTCTTACCTTCGAAGACCGGCTTCATACTGGCACCCTGCATATCTTCGGGTTGCTCCGCTCCGGCGATTTCCAGAAAAGTCTGTGCAAAGTCAAGATTCATGACCATGTCGGTATTCACCGTACCTGGCTTCACTTTGCCGGGCCAGCGAACCATGAGTGGAGTGCGGAAGGATTCTTCATACATCCATCGTTTGTCGTACCAGCCATGTTCACCGAGATACCAGCCCTGATCCGAGGTGTAGATGACAATGGTGTTTTCGGCCAGACCGGATTCTTCGAGATAGTCTAAGACTCGTCCGACGTTCTTGTCTACGCTGTCGATGCATCGTAAATAGTCTTTGACATACCGCTGGTATTTCCAGCGAATCAGGGCATCGCCTTCCAGATTAAGTTTTGCAAGCTCAGCATTTTTCTTATCGTAAGCTTCATTCCAAAAGACAAGTTGTTCCGGCGTCAGGTTTTTCGGGGGATCCAGTTTAAGGTCGTATCGAGTCAGGTGTTCCTTGACGGTCATCGCCTGATTGCGAGCTGCGGAGGTCCGACCCTGGTAGTCATCAAATAATGTGATCGGTTCAGGAATTGTTTCGTTATTGTAGTTGTTAATTTCGTCTGGACCCGGCTGCCAGTTGCGATGCGGAGCCTTGTGTTGGTACATCAGGAAGAAGGGCTTGTCAGGGTCACGTCGTTCTTTGAGGTATTCAAGAGTCTGGTCGGTAATAATTTCTGTGGTGTAACCAATATGATTCACCGGACCATCCGTGGTTTTCATAGGTGGATTGTAATAGGGTCCCTGCCCGATGAGAACGTGATAATAATCAAACCCAATAGGCGTACTTTTGAGGTGCCACTTTCCAATGACAGCTGTTTCATAACCGGCTGTTTGTAATAGTTTTGAAACAGTTTGCTGATTCCCGTTAAACGTATTTCCATTTGTGACAAAGCCGTTTAGATGACCGTACTTCCCGGTCAGGACAACAGCCCGGGATGGNCCACAGATAGAGTTGGTTACAAAGGCCCGATCAAAACGCATGCCTTCATTTGCAATGCGGTCCAGATTCGGTGTCTTATTGACGAGACTGCCATAAGCACTAATGGATTGGTAAGCATGATCGTCTGAAAAAATAAACAGGATGTTCGGACGAGTATCTTTGTCCTGGGCAATGGCCGCCTGGCCGATTGAAAGACTAAGAGCCATGGCAGCAAAGGTCAGAAGTTGTTTTGAAAAGTGCATTATCTTCCTTGGAAGTGAAAAGTTCGCGGTAAGTTGACCGGCAGTATCGTTACTCCGGAGCAACGACTTTAATGTTTGTATTAATTTGGTTACTGGACACTTTGACTTCAGGCTTCAGATCCGTCGCCGCATTAGCGACCAATTTAATGCCCTTTAAGTCAGCTGCTTTGGCTTCTTTGGCAAAGCGTATTTCCAGTGTAAATTCAGTTTGCTCAGCAGGGACTTCAATGCTTGGAGCAGCATAGCCTGCGGGTAGCCCGGCCAGTGTGACTGTTACCGGCTTATCAAAACCTGCGGCTCGAGTAATCGTTCCGGCGAAATGCCCTGTCTCTCCTTCGCCAGCGCGGGCCTGAATAGTTGCTTCAGTGGATAATGCCACCCGNATAGCATCGAGAGGNGTGATGTTTAGCTGNCTTGTGGAGACAGTTGCGACAACGTTTTTGTTGTCGGCACTGAGTAGTTCGGCCACAATGGTACCTCGCCAGGCCATTAATCCAAGATCATGCGGAATCCAGATATTGACGGCTTGGCTAGTTATATCGGCACTCAGTATGGGATCTTCATTCAATCGCAAAGCTCGATCCGTATCGTCGACCTCCACGTCTTTGTTATTCTGCTTTACCTTNTTGCGAGGCATNGTCTGATTAGAAATTAATCGGAGGCGGATATTTCCGGTGATGCCTTCCATACGCTGAATATTGACCGTTACTGGCAGGAACTTACCTCGAGAGATTTGTATGTCAGTAGCTTCCGCGGCAAGTGAAACTCCGATAGGAGCTGCGGTTGTGCGGGCGACTCCCAGGCTCTGACGAAGTTCTGGCAGTACTCGATAATGTGGGTTGTCACCACCGACAATGGCAACCTTACGGGTTCCAATGTTCTCGTCAGCAGCAGTTGCGATGATGCGACCGATACCGGCAAGAGAAACGCCGTCAGCGGCTGTGATGGAGATGAGACCGCGAGTACGACCTGCAAGAACCTGATTGTCAGCGACAGTAACGCCTTCGGGTAGTCCTTCGAATTCCAGGTCAACATCACCGTTGTATCCCTGCCGGGCAATATTCACGATGACTGTTTGTGTTGATCCAGCGGGGATTTGCAGTCGATCCTGAGCGATAGTGGCTGCGAATTGCGGCTGACTAATGTCCTGGACTTCAATGCGATAGATAAAGTCTTCCCCTCCTCGACGCAATAGGTCATTGAGTGTGACAGTAATGAATTCCGAGTCTCCTGGCACAGTGATGTCAATGCCGGGGTCTGACAGTCCTGGTCGGTCATCATTCTGTCCGATTTGAGCACCATTGGCTGCCTTGACAACTAAGACCCCATCGACAGGTGACCCAGCACGACGAGCAACAACATCTAATCGCAATTTAGAACCTGGCTTGGCCAGTACTTTGAAGCTGTCGGTTTCCCCGTTCTTTGATAAGCGACCGTTGATCCCCACCGGTGCTGCTGGTACGTCCGTCGCGTTGTCGTTCTCTACATACTCGGCATGATTGCTAAAGATGACGCGGGGCCGTGAACCTGTGGAGTGTCCTGTTGTCGGGAGGGGAAGTGAGCTTATGGTATCGCTGGCTGAGCTGATATCGACAACACTATCGATATTTGTACGGCCATACTTTACGCTGGCTGTCCGACCGGTCTGAACTCCAATAGGGAAGGCTAGGTCTGCGAAAGACAGATTCCCTATTTTTAGACGGAATCGTCCCGGTCCGGGGCCCTTATATAAGATGTCATGCATTTCCAGGGTGTACGTACCATCGGTTGGAATCGTAGTGGAAATGCGGGCATCTCCATGAAGTTCAGGTTGAGGAGCACTGAAGCCAATTTGCACCCCCTCTGCATTGAGCAACCGTAGTACGGGCCGGATATTGGAACCGATACGGCGGCCTTCAACATCGACAACGATCGATTCACTCGCTTTGCCAACAAACGTTGTTTTAAGAATGTTTCCCCCACTGAGGTCGCCNGCCAGAGCGACAGGCAATGCATCGATGCTTTCCGTGAATGGAATTTGAGTCAGATTGTCGACACCCAGTGAGAGAGCATTTGAGATTCCTTTGTCACTGGCAATACGAATCCAATGGATTCCAGGTTGTGCATTCGCGGCGGTAAGTTCGATAATTGCTTTGCTGTTGTCAGAGCCTTCGACAGCTTTTTGAGCTGAAATCGGAAAAGAAGCGACCAGTTTTGGAGCGGGAGTCAAGTCCGTACCTGTGATAGTAATTTGTACGGTTGTCCCAATCTGAATTCCCGGGACACTAATGTTATTAATCGTTGGTGCAGCAAGCAGTGCCTGAGCAGAGAAGTTAAATGTAATAACGGCCGAAAGAAAAGCAGTGAAAAAGCGAGTCATGTCTAATCCGAATCGTTGGTTGCAGTTTTTTAATGAAGGGATATCTGCCTAGGCCATGAGCGCATAACCGAGCTCTGGCAAGTTCTCTATTTTACCTTAAAAACCAGAGGGTGGGTATCTACAGAAAGGTTACCTGAGCCACGAAAGAACCCTGAGAACCCGTCGACGACGGGCTTTCAGGGTTTGGTTTATCAAACTTGGATTCGGAGCGTTTTATTTGAACGGATTGGGAGCTGGGCCAAATGGGTTTTTGCCGCCCGGTACGGGTGGTTTACCACCTGGAGCAGGTTGTCCGCCAGGGAGATTCCCCTGGATGAGTTTTTTGATTTCATCGAGTGATGTAGGAATCTCTCCTTCACCAGGGGCAGGCTGGGCATTACCACCACCAAATGGGTTTAATGACCCAAAGATTGCTCCGAGCGTTCCACCACTCTTAGGCTCTTTGCCGCCATTAAGCGGATTGTCACCAGCTGGCAGATTGTTTGCAGCAGGAGGTGTGTTGTTGGCTGGCGGAGTCGCATTACCTGGAGCAAACGGATTGTTCGCAGCAGGAGGTGTGTTGTTAGCTGGCGGAGTCGCATTACCTGGAGCAAACGGATTATTCGCGGCCGGAGGGGTATTGTTAGCTGGTGGAGTATTGGTGACCGGATTCGCTGGCATTGGATTGTCGTTGTTTAAGTTTGCCAGCGGGTCTTTATCGTTCACAGAGGGCTTTGGATTTGTTTTAGATACAGTAACGTTGGAGGGGTTACTTTTAATGCCGGCAATATTGCTACCGGCGAACGGATTTTCCGGACGCGTTGATTGTGTTGCGTCGAGAGGTATAGCCGTTGCCTGATTTGGCATGGGCTTACGTAAGGCCATAGCTTCGTTTGTTTTTTGCTCTTCGTAGCGAGCGGCAGCCCGAGCTTTTTCGATTTGTACGAGATTGGCTCGTGCTTCGCGACGTAGGTTTTCAATTTGTAGTCGAACCTTGCCCTGCACTCGTATTAGGGCCGGGGAGACAGGATAGAAACCTCGTTTGTCAACAGCCTCCAATTCGGCACCTTTTTTGAGGTCCGTTAGGGATTCTTTTGTCTTCCCTTGCTGATGATAAACCAATCCACGGAATAAGAAGACCCGCGGGTCTTCTGTCCCTTGCTCCACCGCAGAGCTGAAGATGTTTAATGCGGCATCGTACTCGCCAATGTTATAAGCATGGACACCCTGCCCATACAGTTTTGAATTGGATATGTTCTGTGCCTTTACAGTTACGCTGATCGACATAAAAAGACAAATGATGAGGCGGAACATGTTCTTAGGCATTTTCTCGTTATCCGGTTTCAGAATTGAAAAATTAGACATCTGACTGAATTGTACTAGGTAAATCGGACATCGTCCTTCTAGAAAACCGTAAAAAAATAGATTCAAGACAGTCGCTGCAATCTGAATATTGCCGACCTAGGGTGTTTTGGGTGTTCAATCCGGATAATCGGTAAAGTCGATATAAAGCTAGACAGTACAGGTAAACAATTCGGGTCTGTTAACATTTTCGGAAAAGAATTGAGTAGGCAAGATGCGATATATAGAGTGCAAGGGAAAGGTAAGTAAACTACGGAACCTTTGCGGGAGAGTGAGTGACACTTCGGTGGGGACTGTAAGTGAACCTCGATTCTCCAACATGTATAACGGGCCAGTAGTATTAAGCTCTGATTCATATCCAAAATCGACAAACGTTTAGCTTCCGTCGATAGTCACTGGGGACAATTGGGTGATGAAAAAAGAGTTTGGTATTCCGGGCCCGTTTTTTGTGCGCCGCGAATGAAAAGCTGTTACCTAGCCGCCTGAGCTTTTATATTGATTGCAATATCAGGATTCTGCATTGCTGCTGTCGCAAGGTGTACCGCTCCCGCCCCCGCATCCAGATAGCGTTGTATATCTTCCAGACAGCTTGCCCCGCCTACTCCGATCAATTCAAGAGCGTATTCATTTGCTTTGATGATTTTATGTGCCAGTTGAGTTTGCTCAACGGAGGCATCCAGAGTGGCTTTGCCGCAAATCCCTCGCGGTTGGCCATCAAAAAGTAACGTACCCACCTCATTTTTTACACGAGTTGCAATACTGTTGGTCATTGCTAATGCATCAACAAATGGATGGATTGCATGTAGCAGTGCCCGCATGTCTTCTTTCTCAGCGATTCGTCCTATTTTGGCAATCAGTGGAGTTGCCCCAATTCTTTTCCGGATCGTTTTTACTACCGTTTGGCAATCTTCAGGAATTTGATAAAGTTGTCCATCACAAGTTGATACGTTGGGACAGGAGAAATTAGCTTCCACACAATCCGCTCCACTTTGCACAGCCTGTTCAGCACAGAATGCATAGTCATCAGCGAGTTGCTGCAGGCTCCAGTCGGGCTGCACGGATCCGACGACAGAAACACAGAGTACTTTGTTGTCGGCCAAAAGATCACGAGTCGCCGCGATATCGGCCTTCCAAGTTTCAGGTTTAGTCGAGGGCATACCGTAGGATACGGCCCAACTACCAGTCATTTTTTCCTGAGTTGGTACGTGGGCTTCACCTCCCAGTAGCCTTTTAACGTGGACAGGCTGAAGATTAGGAAGGTCGTAACAGGCCCGCGGGCCACTGCGTACGGTTTTATAGGTAACGAAGTCAAAGCCAAGGCTGGCGTAATAGAGGCACCATTTTCCATTGAGCAATGGCCCGGCTGGGATGCCGAGTGGGGATTGAAGTCGAAAGCCGCAAAATGAAATATCACCTGGCCACTTAGGAACTTTGACCTCTACGACTTCAGGAGCATGGTCGTAATTCCATTGATAACTCTGCTGGCGGTCATAACGCGGAAGATTCATAAGACTATCTTACATAAGAGGGCACTAAATACTCAGGAAGGAGGATATTTTCTTGAAGCACGGCGAGGTTGAAGCGCAAGAAAAAACCCCGTAGTAATAAAATTACTACGGGGTTCTTCACTTGAAAAACTTCAGCTTTGAATGCGGCGAGCGGAGTCGCTGCGAGACAAGCGAGGATGCTGACGTGCTTCTGCACTGTCATATTCGTGATCCTGACTTACGCTAAATTTTGGTCCCTCTGCCGGATTAGCCGAAGTGTAGAAAATATCGACTAGCGCTCCTGCAAAGATTAACTAAAACTGCATTCTTAACGGGTTCTACATTCAACCTAGTTGATTCGTTTAACCCGAATGTTTTTAAAGTGTACGATACTTTTAGGATCATGACATTGTAGAGCGAAGGTTCCATCGCCAAGACGACGCTCAAAATCTTTACTAAATGCTTCTTGGCCTTTTGGCTCGGTGTAATCGACCACCGTGCGGCCGTTAAGCTTAATGACGACGTGGCGATCTTTTACGATGATATGCGTTTCATAAAACTCGTTATCTTTGAGTTTAGGGTCTGCAATGTTTACGACGCCGTAGAGGCTACCACTCTTCTTAGGGTCACCATGAGTTATATTTACCTGCGCTTCGTAGCCAAATTTTGGCCAGCCGGTTTCCTGGTACTTCGTATGGAAGTAGATCCCACCGTTGCTGCCAGGCTCGGTCATGACATCCACTTTTAGTTCAAAGTTCTTGAATGGTTCTTCCGTTTCATAGAACAGGTGACTACGCGGGCCGTGAGCGACGAAAGCTCCGTCTTTCATACTCCATGAATCTTTATTTTCACTGGCTTTCCAGCCTTTGAAATCTTTACCGTTGGTGATGGTTGCAAAACCGTCATTTTTTTTGTCAGCCATGGTCAGGCCTGCAGCCAGCAGCAAGGCAGGCAGAGCAATCATTAGTTTGCGAATCATAATATTAATCCTTTGGATATTTTTGATGAGTTCAATGTGTATAGATAAGTTATCGACGAGCACGATCGTGCTTTAGTGGCAGCCACACCCCGTTGTCAGCGGAACTAGCAACACACTGTTGGATGAAGTACATCCCTTCCACGCCGTCATGTACGTTTGGATAAATTGTGTCTGTTTTTTCGATGCTGTTACCAAGTGCGCGGTCCGCCATCGCGTCGTAAGCTGAGCGATAGACATTGGCAAAGGCTTCGAAGAATGCTTCCGGGTGACCACTTGGAAGTCGACACGCTGCAGCACCACTGCCGTTCATAAACGGAGCGTTAGGATCGCGCGTATAGATTTTATGAGGCTCGCCATTTTTGCGAACGATCATTTCGTTTGGATTTTCCTGACGCCACTGAAGAGCACCTTTAGTCCCATCAATCTCAATGAACAAATCGTTTTCCCGACCGTGGCTAATTTGTGAAGCAGTAACGGTTCCCAATCCGCCGTTCTCATATTGAATCACTGCAGTTCCATAGTCATCCAGGAGACGACCTTCTTCGAAAGTTCGCAGGTGACAGCTGATTTGATCGGGCAGCAGGCCTGTCATATAACGTCCTAAGTTGTAAGCGTGAGTTGCGATGTCACCAAAGCAACCGGCAGCCCCACTCTTGGAGGGATCAGTTCTCCACGCTGCCTGCTTCTGTTCCTCTTCTTCAAGGCGAGTTCGCAGCCAACCCTGAATGTAAAAAGCACGAATAGCCTGAATTTCCCCAAGTTCACCGTTAAGGATCATTTCACGAGCCTGACGAACCAGGGGGTAACCGGTGTAGTTATGACTGACCGCAAAGACGACATCAGAGTTATCGACGGCGGCTGCCAATTCCTCAGCTTGAGCCAGGTCAAAAGTCATGGGCTTGTCACAAATGACATTGAAGCCGGCTTCCACAGCGGCTTTGGCAATTTCGAAGTGAGTGTAGTTTGGCGTTGCGACCGAGACAAAATCAATTCGTTCCTGCTCCGGTAAGGCCGCTTCTGTCTCGAGTAATTCCCGATAGGAACCGTAGGCTCGGTTTTCTGTAATATCGTAAGCTGGGGCAGAGGCTTTAGCCCGTTCTGGATTGGAAGAAAGCGCGCCAGCTACCAGAGCGGCACGGTTATCTAACACGGCCGCTGTACAGTGGACGCGGCCAATAAACGAGCCTGCTCCACCGCCAACGAGTGCCATTCGCAGTTTTCTATTTAAGTCACCATTGGTGGACATATGCAAAATGCTCCTGTTTTCCCCCGTTGTTCCCGGCAGGAACTTAGTTCAACTTCCGGAAAGATAGATGGAGGCATTAGGTTTGTGTTTGAAAAATAGATTAGTATTCCTTCTTTTTTAGCATATCCCGCNGTGTGTTCCAGTCGGGACACACCGGGATGTTATTCTGCCGGTTAATTCCAAAACCGTTTTGGCCTATAATAAGTAACAGACAGGAAAGANGCCTGAGGTAATACAGGGTCTTTTCAGTGTCGTCCAAACACCTCTTTTTAACTTCAGTGAATATCGAGAGTCTTTTCATGAAAAACAAATCGCTTTTTGTTGGNATTGGTATTGGCATGTTGTTTGGTATCGGAATGGTCATCGGGACCGTCATCGGTATGAAATCAAACGAGCNGACCGACGCGTTTAAAATTGATGGCATGGTTTTAAAAGCCGCGGCCAGTGATAGTTCCGAGAACTTTTCGATGGCTACCGGTGCAGTTTCAGATCAAGCTGAAGGAGCATTCTTTCTGGATACTCTGACCGGTGATTTGCAATGCATTGTTCCCTACGCCCGGACCGGTGCATTTGGCGGTCACTTTAAAACAAATGTATTTAATGATTTGCAAGTGCAGCGAACAAAGAAACCGCGTTTGCTGATGGTTACCGGCAATGCTCAGTTCATCGGAAACAACCGTCCGGGGAACTCGTTGGTTTATATTGTGGATGCTACGACCGGAAACTTCGCTGCTTACGCAGTGCCATGGAATCGTCAATTGGAATCCACAGGGCGTCCGCAGAGCGCAGCTTTGGTTGCCCTTAAAGTTGGTCAGGCTCGGAACATCACTCTTGGCCAGTAAGTATCGTTTGGTAAAAGGACCAGCAATTTGAGTACNTTGATTGTACAGGTCAATGGAGAGGCGGTAGAACTGTCGGACGGTGTAACATTGTCTCAACTGCTTCAGCAACTTGAGATTACTACTCGGCACGTGGCTGTTGAACTCAACTTNGAAATCGTNCCTTTCGAAAAACATGCAGAGTGCATTTTGGTCAATGGCGATCAATTGGAAGTGGTCACTCTTGTTGGTGGCGGATAAAGATAGAGCCTGAAACACAATGGCAACGGAAATAGATTCAAAGCAGTATGTCGCAGAGCAGGGAACGCTCCAAATTGGTCCCTTTGAACTGTCAAGTCGTTTGATTGTCGGTAGTGGNCGNTATGAAAATGCAACGATCATGAAGGAGTGTCTGGAACTATCCGGCGCTCAGTGCATCACCGTTGCAGTGCGACGTGAGCGGTTGCATGATGCGGAAGGTGAAAACCTACTGGACTTCATTGATTCNGATAAATATGTTTTGCTACCCAATACCGCTGGTTGTTACAGTGCGGACGANGCTGTACGGGTTGCCAGAATGGGACGCGAGATCCTGCGAGCCCTGGGAAACCCGGGAGCTGATTGGGTGAAGCTGGAATGTCTGGGNGACAGTAAAACGCTANTGCCAGATCCNGTCGCCACCCTGGATGCCACTCAAAAGTTAGTAAATGACGGNTTTCATGTTTTGTGTTATACGAGTGATGATCCCGTCACGGCCAGACGGCTGAAGGCGGCTGGTGCTGCAGCGGTGATGCCAGCTGGTAGTCCGATTGGATCTGGTCAGGGGATTCTGAATCCCAACAATATCCGCATTATCCTCGAGTATTTGAAAGATGAAGATCCTGATTACCCAGTGATTGTGGATGCCGGGGTTGGAACNGCGAGCGACGTGGCTCAGGCGATGGAGNTAGGGGTCGATGGNGTGTTGCTCAANACGGCCATTGCTCATGCTCGTGATCCTCACATCATGGCTCAGGCTATGATGCATGCCACGCTTGCAGGACGCCAGGCGTTTTTAGCGGGCCGTATTCCAAAACGGCTNTATGCGACCGCCAGTAGTCCCGANGCNGGCATGGTGGCGACTCACCCTTATCCACGTGGCAAATAGTTTTGATGAATTGCTTGTTGCGGGGAAAAAGTCGTGGATAGTGAATTNCTACAACCAGANGATATNTTGGGCCCCGAGGGTCGTATTGCAGCGCGGCTTACAAACTACGAGCATCGCATGCAGCAACTGGAAATGGCAGATGCTGTTGCCGTTGCGTTGGCTGACAAATGNCACCTCGTTGTAGAAGCGGGAACCGGAGTTGGCAAGAGCTTTGCTTATCTGGTGCCGGCTATTTTGGCTGCAACAGATCCTGAAGAGGGGACGCTCGAAACCGAAGATGGCGAAAAACGTAATCGCCGGATCGTAATTTCCACTCACACGATCAGTCTTCAGGAACAACTACTTGGAAAAGATTTGCCGTTATTGAACAGCGTCATCCCACGTGAGTTTTCGGCAGTGCTGGTGAAAGGCCGAGCCAACTATCTTAGTCAACGTCGCCTGAAGAATGCGGTGAAGCGAAGTGGGACTCTGTTTGAAGGTGAGCAGGAGTTGGAGCAGCTTGACCTGATCAACCAGTGGGCAAAAGAAACTACTGACGGTAGCCGCAGCACTCTCCCATTCCNACCGATTCCAGCTGTTTGGGATGAGGTTGCCAGTGACTCTGGAAATTGTATGGGGCGGTCCTGTGCGTCCCACAAATCCTGCTTTTATTTTCGTGCCAGACGACGTATGGAACACGCTCAGATCATCATTGTTAATCACGCTTTATTTTTCAGTGACCTNGCTTTACGTAGTCAGGGTGTTAGTATTTTGCCGGATTATGANGCGGTGATTTTAGATGAGGCTCATACCGTTGAAAACGTCGCAGGGGATCATCTTGGCCCAAGTGTCACATCCGGCCAGATATCATACATTCTCAAAAAGTTATATAACGATCGGACAAACAAAGGCCTGCTCGTCGAAGGTCGGCATACCAAGGCCCAGCAACAGGTCAATCGTTGTTACATCGCAGCCGATGAGCTGTTTGGCACAATTCTGGATTGGAAGCAGAGCCAACCCAAGTCAAATGGGCGAATACACAAGAAGCAAATGTTTAAGAACGAGTTGAGTGGTGCGCTGTCCAGACTGGCCGGTATGATGAGGCAAATCGCATCCGGNGTNGAAGATACATCGGATCGAAAAGATTACACGTCAGCCGTGGCAAGACTTGAAACTCTGTCGGATGCTTTGCATCAATGGATGGAACAATCTTCGCCGGATATGGTGTATTGGCTGGAAGCATATAATACGAAGCGAAGTGGCCCGCGGGTCTCGTTACGAGGAGCTCCATTGGATGTTGGCCCGGCGTTAAGAAAAGAGCTGTTCTCAAAAGTGCCCAGCGTGATTCTGACCAGTGCAACGCTGGCCGTTGGGAGCGATGAACAGTTCAACTTTTTCCGTTCGAGGATTGGCCTNACGCAATCGAATCATTCGCAGATTGGCAGNCCATTTGATTATGAACGGCAGGCAGAACTGATTTTGGTTCAGGGGATGCCAGATCCGTCACAACAGAAGGAACAGTTTCGACAACGAACGGTCGAGATGATAAAACGCTATGTTGAACGTACCGATGGTCATGCTTTTGTCTTGTGCACCAGCTATGACATGATACGCTTTTTAACCGCTGCACTCTCCTCGTGGTTAACCGAAAAACAGCTTGCCATTATTAGTCAGGGCGACGGTGTACCACGCACAGAAATGGTCCGCCGTTTCAAAGACAATCCACGCGCGGTTTTGTTCGGAACNGATAGTTTTTGGCAGGGGGTGGATGTNCCGGGGGATGCATTACAGAACGTTATTATTCCACGTTTACCATTTAGCGTTCCTGATCAACCTCTNCTGGAAGCNCGATTAGAAAAGATCAAAGCCGAAGGNGGNAACCCGTTTATGGATTTCCAGTTGCCTGAAGCGACTATCAAATTCAAGCAAGGTTTTGGTCGCTTGATTAGAACGCGTAGCGACAAGGGTATTGTGGTGGTTCTGGACCCAAGAATACGTACTAAATTCTATGGCCAACTGTTTATTGACTCGTTACCCAGAACGACTATTGTCACCGAGTCGGTGGCACAACAAGAGTTTTAGTGCTCGTGGCCTGCATGAGAGTCGGCAGGTGCAAGATTGAACGAGCTATCGAGGATACCGATTCCTTCAAGCTGCCAATGAGAGGCTCTGGATTCCGGAAAGATCTGGCGCCAGTACTGAATTCGAAATGCGATTGATTCTTTCAGGTCGCCTTGAAGTGGTAGTATATATTCCTGGACAAGCTGGGTTTCGTTCTTTTTAGTTCCCCGTACGGACACGTTCTTGTGAATGATTAAATCATCAGGTTTCCAGCGGTCGATATGATCCAGCAATAGGTTNATGGGCTGCTTGGCGAATCGTGCTTTTTGTTCTTCGGCCATCCCCTGATCATTTTGATAGAACTCTTCAATATCACGTGTCTCGGGGTTGCGGCGTCGTACTTCCAGCATCACTTGATGAGCGTGTCCTAATTGGCCATTTTGGAGATAGCTAAGCCAGACCCGAGTTTGGTCTGCTGCTTGCTCATATAGATAATTACGGTCGTTGTATTGGTTCCAGATACTCCAGATACCAAAGAAGATACCAAGGAAGAGTCCCATGGTTGCGAGTCGTTCGCCGGTATAGATTTCAGGCTTTCGTTTAATGTACGAGTAGCCGATGATTCCAAAGATGAAACCAAAAATAGGAACGATAATTAATCCNGAGATGTAAATCGCCAGCGGTGCCAGAACGGCGAAGGCAACGGAAGTCATTGCGGCCCAGTGAATACGACGATATCCAGTTTCTTCTCCCCAGCCATCATGTGAGTTTGGGGATTTGTAGGGTGATCGATCCTCAGCCACGTTGGGAGTTCCCGTTGATAAAACTGGAAATAGTATTCCGTAGGTCTCTGTATATTAACTCGACAGTGCTCGCTGTAACTCCTGAATCGAAGTTATACCTTGAGCTAGATGGAGAATTCCTTCTTGCTGAGTGGACTTATTGCCAAGCTGTAGAGCCAATCGTCGAATGATATTAAGGTCTGGTTCAGTGGCGATTGCCTGACGTAGTTGATCGTCCATTGTGATTAGTTCAAAGATACCTGTTCGCCCGGAAAATCCCTTACCAGCGCAGGCTTCGCATTGCTCTGGCAGATTGCCATTTTCGTCCGGTACCGGCTGGAAATGCTGATACAGAACCTGCACGTGCGAGGGCGGCAGGCCGAGTTGTTGAATGTATTGAGGGCCGGGCTGGAACGGTTGCTTGCAAGGATCACATAACTTACGACACATACGCATGTGAAGCACACCATTCAGACATTTGGCAAACTTATCCGGCGCCACACCTAGTGAACGAATCTTGTGAATCGCTTCGACCCCATCCGTAGCATTGACTGAAATAATCGACATGCGATTGTTATTCAATGCTTCTTCACANAGTGTATCGAGCGTATCCTTATCCGGTATCGAGGGTAAGACGTAGACATCAGGCTCTTTAAGACGGGCCTTGGCGATTTTTTTCGGAAATGTTTCTCCGGCGGCCAAATCGACTTCCATTGTTTCTATATTTTCAACTTCCGTTTCTTTTAAACCTCTGGGCTCCAGGCAGATAAAGTCTCGCATGAAGCGGTCGGTTGCACTGAGTGCATGAGACCAGACCGTCGATAGCCCACCNCCGTTCGCTGGTGCGGATACAATGAAAATTCCTGCATGTATCTGCTGAGATTGATCTTCCATATACTTTCCGGTGAGCCGTTTNAACTCATCCAGAATGGCATCACGGATTCCAAGCTCATTGATGGCCTTAAAGCGAGGTTTTTTCGTTTGCAGCTTTAGAATGATCCGTTCACCGGTTTGAGTACCAACCGTAGTGATATGACAGCGACGTCCGAGNTCACCTGTGTTGGCAGTGAATTCTCCCTTTTGTTCGCTGACACGATCCTGAGCATTGAGATGAGCGAGTGTTTTCATCACAGCCACCATCATAGTGGCACTTTGAGAGTCAAGCATAGGAAGCTGCTGCCACAAACCATCCACCTCGAGCTGAGAGGTNGCNCCCTGTACGGTGCAGTCAATGAGTACTCTTTCAGCATCATTGATAAGTGCTTCATAGAGAACTTGTTTCACGGGTACGATACCCATCGATTGCCGACATTGGATTTCGGNTGTTTGGTTTGCTGAGTTGTCGCCTGTAGTTGAACGTAAAACAACAGGGGGGCCCATTTCGTTTGGGTTTAGGCCTTCAGTGTCAGTTGCCATTGTTGCGGTTGAAATTCCTCAATAGAGTGTGACAAAAAATNANGGAACAGTTAATCTCGAGATTAAATAATACCCGGCGTGGAAACATTAATACCTTTAATGGCCATCTTAAGAGCNTCTCGGTTTGGTGCAACCTTAAAGGCTGTTTCGCGATCGATTAGTTCGTCATCAATTAATTTTTTGAGACTCATTGTGAAGTCCTGCATCCCTTCTTCGGCACCAATTCGAATAGCGTCAGGAAGCTTGGCATCATGACCTTCCAGTACTAACTTGGTNATCATTGGAGTAAAGGTCATNATTTCACAGGTGGGCACTCGACCAACGCCCTCTCGAATCGAAGGCAGTAGTTTCTGAGCAANAATNCCCTTCATNTTAAAAGCGATTGCACTCCGGATGGCTCCGTGCATTTCTTCGGAGAAGAGATCAAGAATACGCCCAATNGTGGTGGATGCACTTGAGGCGTGAACGGTACCAAATACGAGATGGCCTGTTTCCGCGGCGTGGATCGCCGTCATAAACGTTTCTTCGTCACGCATCTCACCTACGAGAATGATATCGGGGTCTTCACGNACGGCGTGCTTCATTGCAATTTCAAAGTCTTTCACGTCCTGTCCAACTTCCCGTTGGTTGATGAGGCATTTGTCCTCCTTATAGACAAACTCGATGGGGTCTTCGAGAGTCAGGATGTGTTTGCGGTAGATACTATTGATATAGTTCAGCATCGAAGCAATCGTGGTTGACTTGCCGGAGCCTGTAACCCCGGCTAGTAGAACCATCCCCTGATCAAAGTGACAGAGTGTTTCCATCACGGGAGGCAAATGAAGTCCGCGGAAGTCAGGGATCCAGTTACTAATACGACGCGCGACCAGACCGATATTGCCGAGTTGGGTCAGCATGTTCACACGGAAACGCCAGGTCTCCCCATCCACATCGACGGTATATGCAAAGTCAGCTCCACCTTCATCCCCAAAAATCTTCTGATTCCTCTTGTCCATCATCGGGAACAGCAAACGAACCATTTCTTCGCGTTCGATAGGTCCACGGTTTAAATCGCGAAGCGTTCCGTCCACGCGAACGATCGGNGGACGACCGACTTTGAGATGCAGGTCGGATCCTTCCAGTTTTACCAGCGCTCGGAAAATCTTATCAACCTCGAGTTCCTCCTTCTTTTGAAGGAATCGCTCCATAACCTGTTCAACATTACCTGCTGATTGTTCTGTTGAGGCCATCTTGTACTACTCCANGTATCCACGGGTATCTGCCGGNCTTNTTTGACTTCAATTGNCTGAAGAACTCAGACGTCTGATTGAAAAGTTGACTGTTAGGATTGTTTTCCGATTTCACAGTATAGACAAGTATAGCACATGGATTTAACCCTGCGTATTTACATCATGCCCCGAAAAGTATGTTGCAAAAGTCGGTCAATAAGCGATTCGATTCTGGAGCTTATAGCGGGCACACAAATCATCTATAATAAAAATTATAACTTTAATAGATAGACAGTTTTTGCTAAGTGGATTGCTTATGAGCCAGTTTTTGTTACATCGTCGGCAAGCAATGGCGGCAGCAGTAGCCGGCTTTTCTATGTTTGATTTACCAAGCCTTTCCGCGTCAGAAGACCCATTTAAAGGCTTGCCTATTGGAATCCAGTCTTTCTCATTGCGTGGTTATAACCTGCTTGAAACCATTCGTCATATCCAGGGAATGGGGCTTCATTTTGTGGAATTTTATCCGAACCATGTCGCTCAGGCGATCGATGCAGAAGGTTTGAAGAATCTTAACGACCTGTTAAATAAGTCCGATATCAAAATGGCAGCGCATGGTGTTTGGAGCTTCAATAATAATCACGAGTTTAACAAGGGTATTTTTGAGTTTGCTAAACGACTGGGTGTTAAATGCTTAACCGCTAACCCAACGCCGGATTCGTTTGAATCACTTGATAGGTTGGTCGAAGAGTATAAGATTCGGGTGGCGATCCATAACCATGGTCCGGATGCTTTGTACGATAAGATCAGCTCTGTGGTGGATGCAGTGAAGGATCATCATCCGCTGATTGGCTCCTGTGTCGATACGGGACACTTTATTCGCAGTCAAGAAGATCCTGTCGAAGCTATTTTGAAACTGAATAAACGAGTGTTTGCTTTGCACATCAAAGATGAAGCCAAGATGGAGAAAGTTTCTCACAACACAATCATTGGTGAAGGCCATCTCGATGTAGTGGGTGTATTTAAGGCGTTAAAGAAGGTGAAGTTCCCCGCTGATGGATCCATTTCGCTTGAGTATGAAGCTAACCCTCAAAACCCCCTCGATGATATCAAGCAGTGCATTGAAGTCGCTAAAGATGCCATTGCTAAAGTTCACTAACTTGATAAAACAGGCAACAAGGACAAGAATCTCAATCAATGCTCGCTAATCGAATAATACCTTGTCTGGATGTAGAGAGTGGTCGGGTTGTTAAAGGCACCAACTTTGTCAATCTGCGCGACGCTGGAGATCCAGTTGAAGTTGCATCTCGCTATGAACGTGAAGGTGCCGACGAATTAGTCTTTTTAGATATTACCGCGAGTCATGAAGGTCGCGACATCATGCTGGATGTTGTAAAACGGACAGCCGAGCAGATCTTTATGCCCCTGACGGTTGGCGGTGGTATTCGAACAATCGAAGATATTCGTTCCTTGTTGAATGCGGGGACGGATAAAGTCTCGATTAACTCCGCGGCTTGTAAGGATCCTCAATTCGTACGTGAGGCTGCTAGGAAATTCGGAAGTCAGTGTATCGTTGTAAACATTGATCCCAAACGGATTCAACGCGATGGTCACGAAGTTTGGGAAGTTCATATTAATGGGGGGCGTAAGCCAACAGGTCTGGAAGCTGTCCATTGGGCTCAGGAGGTTGAAAAGCTCGGAGCCGGGGAAATTGTGCTTACCAGTATGGACTGCGATGGTACGAAAGATGGCTATGACATAGAGATCACTAAGGCCGTCAGCGAAGCCGTTTCGATTCCTGTAGTGGCTAGTGGTGGGGCTGGGTCACCAGATCATCTGGCGGATGCGATTCTGTTTGGGAAAGCGGATGCTGCTTTGGCTGCCAGCATCTTCCATTTTGGTGAATATACTATTCAGGAAACCAAGGAACTTATGGCGGAGCGAGGAGTTCCTGTTCGACTTTAGTGGCCTCTAGTGAATAAAATAATGGCTTATCTGTTCGACCGCTTCCCCAGTTTGGGTCTGTCTTGAATTCATCACCTTCTCAGATCGATTTTCTCTGTAAAGCGTGTCAATCGCCGATGAGTGCGCCTGTGGAAGCCGCNGGGAAGAAGGGTGCCTGCCCGGAATGTCAGGCAGTGATGGAAATCCCTCTTGTTAGTCTTGAAGGGAAGCTGACCGATGTTCGTGATGGCAAATGTGTCGTTCTGATTCTTAAGGCTGAGTATCATCAGGCTGAAAAGGGGGACTACTACAGGTTTCGCTGTCGGGCCTGTGACCAAGGATTGTCTATTCCGGCGGATAAAGGGCATAAGAAAATTCAGTGCACCAGTTGTGAGGCTGTTTCCCGTCTGAGCTTAGCAGTGTTGAAGTCTGATGACTTGGACATGATTGATAACCCCCGGGGTGCAACGGCAGATAATCCCGCCGTCACTGCTGAGAACAATGTGTTGTCCACAGAGCCCGATAAGATTTTATTTGAGTGTAAGGAGTGTCGTCAGCAGGTGCGTGTGCCGAAGGAACATGCCGGTAAGAAAGGAAGGTGTCCAAATTGTCGAGCGACAGTTGAGATCCCATACTATTCAACCGTCACAGGCTTTCGGGTCAAACCGTCGGTTTTTCAATCTCCTCTAAAAACGCTGGCACCGGGGCAAGTGAATCTGACTGCACCGGACTTATTTAAGAACTACGTGCCTGAATCTCCTCTGAAGGCCGGTAATTGGAACTCTACCCGCGTTTCCAAGCGAACCGGATCTTTGGTGCCGAAACAGGCTGCAGTGAAGCGAGAAGGTCTTCCCTGGGAGAATCCTCCTGAGCATGGGGGACGCTTCTGGCCAACCTGTAGAATGATTTTGTTCAGCCCTAATACTGCGTATCAACAGATATACGAAGATGATGGGTTGGGCAATCCGGTTGGATTTGCAGTCCTCGCTCATATGCTGGCCACGATTCTTTTTGCAATGGCGATGGTACCGGTTCTGGCCGTGGCCTGTCTGTTAGCGGAACCGTACATGGCTAATGGTATCGATTACCTGAAGTTGACAGGACAGTTTGCAATCGGGGTTGGGATTTGGTTTGCTGCAGGACTCTTGACCATTCCGTTATTGATGTTTTGTTACGGAGCGATGTTGCATGCGGCAGCATTTGTTGTTGGCGGTACGGACAAGCCTTTTGCTACGACTAATCGCATGCTGGCTTATAGCTTTGGTGCGAATCTGCAAACACTCGCGGTTCCATTTCTGGGACCGGCTTTATTTCTGATTTGTTGGTGTTGGCAAATGACTTGTGGAATTTCCAAGACCCATGAGAAGTCGATGAGTCAGGGGTTTGGAGTATTTCTGTTGGGCACTTTAGTTCCGGGATTTTTCATTGGACTCANGTTGGNGATGATCAAATAATAAAGTCATGTTCAAAAAAACTTATATTATGTTCCTGCTGGTAGCTGTTTTGAGTAGCAGTTCACACGGGTATGCACAGCAGGTTGTTTTATCTGCTCCGCACTCTCAATTTANTGAACATTGGCATGAGAATTTGGGGTCGTCATTCTATTTGGAAGGAAGCTTCCCNCGAGGTGGTTGGTTCTTCAAATGGGGAGCCCCCGTGCTTCCACCGTTCGGAGGCTATGACGGACGTGACACCCGATTTGGTATCGGTTTTCGCAAGGGGAATTTAAGAGGTCGCTTGAATCTTTGGATGAGCCAGGGAATGGATCGTTCGATCATCATGGATGCTCCTTATATCACCGTCCCTCATGCGGGCTACGGTTCTATTCGACATGGCAGTTGGCGACCGTTTGTCACGGGTTGGACACCTGTACTCGGGGGTCAGCCTCAATGGCAGTACCCGTTGAAAAACTTTGTGAATTCCGCCGANGCGAAGCAATTAAAAGTNACTTCNAGTGGTTCCAGGGATGCAGAGCAGATTGAGCATGTTCGGCAGACATTAAAAGCGCCTCAGCAGGACCCCCCGTTAACCTTAATCAACGGTACGGAACGCTCTGGTACAGACCAGTAATAATGGATCTCGCCTAGTAGGATTTAGACCAGCTTGCAGAAATGGTCCAATCCGTTCCCATTTGCAGACCTCGAAAATCCTGATGGACTGGATGAGCAAGTTCGAAGTTGAGACGACTGCCATCCTTGAGGGATTTGATTACACCGTAGCCAAAGTTTATGAACTGACCGCCTTTGAAGGCTCCATTGGCTGCAGGGTTCATTTGAGCGATGGTCATCGGCGGGTCACCCATTTGCATCATTTCCAACTGAGGGTCCTGACCCTGAAAGTCACTTGCCCAAACCCCTTCCATACGAAGAGTGTATGCCCAGGTTCTATCTTCGCTAAATAATTTGCTATACCAGCCGTTTAGACGATAAATGTCACTGGGTGCATAGCCGGCATCACTTTTACCCAAGGCGATATTTGTTTGCAGTTGGAGCCCGACACTGGAGTCCTCATTGTATTTATTCCATGTAATTCCAGGACGTGCCATCCAGGTTCCCGCCCCAAGACGCATAGGATATGGGTATTCGATCTGCATCATAGGATTCATCGGGCTTGTAGTTTTACCGTCGATATCGCCGGTCGGTGCAGAGAATCCAATATTCATGATCAGCTCTGTACTTTGGTCGTCATCGGATCTCAAACGCCAAAGAGCACCAAATGGTAGATCTCCGAATCCTGAGTTTTGCCTTGTCTGTGTTGGCATTGGCATTTTCATCCCCATGCCGTTATCCATGTAAGGAGTCATTTCCATGGTGTTGGAAAGCCACATTGGCATGATGTAAACGGTGATGTCGTCTGTTAAGCCCGCCATGTAGTGAAGCATGTGCATTTCCATACTCATACGTTCCGGAACGACCATGGTGGATGGATAGTTGTTGAGCACCTCCATGTTTGTGAGTTGCGTTTCACCTTCAAATAGCCCAGTCATGGACATATTCATATATTTGTATTCAATCATCCGTTCGGAAGGGCTGTGCAGATGGGCTCCCATGAGATGGGCGGGGGCATGGGTATCAGGTCGAGAGTACTTAAGCTCTTTTTCTTTTTGAGCAGTATTGGTATTTAATACGACATTTCCGTTCGCCAGTATTTCATCCAAGCGATGCTGAAGGTTTGTCATTAGTGAAGATTCTGCATGAAGTGTTACAGTCAGACAGCAGAATAATAAGGTAGTAACACATCGTATTGACATAGCTGGTCTCCCGAAAAAAGCACTCCATTTTTATCGGTCTTCCCTTGATCGGTGACACAGATCAATCCACGTGAAATAGCGATTATGCACCCAACTAAACCACTCTTCAGGGGGGGTAGTGTTAAGGTGTTACAGCTAGGAGATTTATTCATGAACTCGTATCGCATTCGCAATTGTTTCTTACGAATAGACACCGCGCATAAAAAAGCTCCCAAAATGTTAGTGGATCCCAGGGGGGCAGAGAATTCCAACTTTCATCTCGGGAGCGATTGGATTGTTGATTCCCAAGCTAGTGGCCTCCGTGCCTTGTAGCCGGGAAATCCTGTTGAAGAATGTTTTCCCCAACAGGGCGGGAGATTAATGGACAAGCCCTGAAGAGGTCAAGATGAGTTTGACCTACTTAGGATTTATTTGAGTAGAGATTCTGATCGGCCCGCTGAAAGAATGCGGCGGCACTATCGCTTGTCTGTTGTCTTGCGGAACCCGTTGAGCAACTCAAGCCAATATTTGCGGCTTCAAATCGTTCTTCAATTTGAGTGCGAAGAGAACCTAGTTCTTCAGGGGATTCAGTGATTAATAGAACGAATTCATCTCCACCCCAACGAAACAGTGTTCCAAGCTCGGAGGTCTCATGGAGCAACGTGCTGGCGGCTTTTTGAAGTAGTGAGTCACCTGCCAAATGCCCTTGTTGGTCATTGACTGTTTTGAAATTATCTAAGTCAATAATGATCAATGCCATCTCACAACGGGTCTTCAGACCCAACTCCAAACGGTGCTCAAAATCTTTCCGGCTAGGCAAGCCGGTAATGTGATCTTTCCAAATAGCTTGACCTGATTTTCCCCACCGGCCTTTCACTAAATAGCCCAATGCAAAACTAACTGCGATCAAAAGAAAAAGTTGTAATTCCATGGCGGGTGAATCTTGGGGTCGCGAATCTTTGAGCTTAACGATGATTCTTATTGTGTCGTATAATATCAGCTTCTTAAAGCCACTTACTTTTTTACTCTACATCTTCTCCGCACGTCATGAGCGATATCATATTTGAATGGGAAAAAGTATCTAAGAATTTTCCTGGTGTGAGGGCTTTAAAAGACGTTTCCATTTGTCTTCATGCGGGTGAAGTCCATGCCATTGTTGGCGAAAATGGTGCTGGTAAAAGCACGCTCATCCATATGGCAGCCGGAGTGTATTTGCCCGACGGGGGTGCAATGCGAATCCTCGATGGCACTTCCTATTCGACACCTGTAGGCGCTCGTAAGAATGGGGTTGTCACGGTTTTTCAGGAAGCTGAGTTATTCGATCATTTGAGTGTTGCTGAAAATATTGCGTTGCTGCAGGGATTACCGGTAGAAAAAGCCGGCTTGGTGAACTGGTCGCAAATTCAGGAAACCGCCACGTCAT
>PAJC01000101.1 GCA_002705165.1 Planctomycetaceae bacterium
TGACCGAGGAAGAGAATTAATCTCCGCAATTAGAAAACGCTTGCCCGGTTATGCCGTACCGCGGTACGTGAAAGAAATTGCTGGTGAACAATCGAAGACAGTTTTAGCGTAAGGGCGGTAAGAAATGGCTTTGGAACGAGTGCTTGAGCCTGAAGTGATGGACACCTATGAAGAGGCACGTGACTATGACAGCATGGGCCATCAGGAGGTTAATACTTTTTTTGTCCAGGACTTACTCGCATCGGGTGAAATTGGAATCGATGTATTAGACGTGGGAACAGGCACTGCCCAGATTCCGGTTGAGCTTTGTCGTCAAAACGAAGAATGCAGAGTGATTGCGATCGACATGGCGGCTCATATGCTCGATCTCGCGCGTTTTAATATTGAAGTCGATGGATTCACGCAGCGGATCTATTTGCAGCAAATTGACGCCAAGGACATGAATTTCGAACAGGATATGTTTGATTGCGTCATTTCTAACAGCATCATTCATCACATCCCACAGCCGCGATTGGTATTGCAGGAAGCTATTCGTGTAGCTCGCCCGGGAGGGCTACTATTCTTTCGGGATTTGATGAGGCCCGAATCAGGCGAAGAGGTCTCCAGACTGGTTGAAATGTATGCCGGGGACGAAAATCCGCATCAGAAACAGATGTTCGATGATTCATTAAGGGCCGCATTGAGTCTCGAGGAGATTCGAGAGATGGTAACGAACCTCGGTTTCCAAGGCGATTCAGTTCAGGCTACAAGTGACAGACACTGGACCTGGGTGGATCGGATCCAAGATAGCTAAAAGTGCGGGAACTAGTAACTTCAAGTGGGTAAAAAACTGAGCATTTCGTGGTACACTACACGGCATGAAAATCATGGCTTGCGGCACAATCCATGATGGTTGGGATTAAAGGGATTTGCCAGATCATAGGATGGACTACCGACGATGCAGCAGTATCTAGATTTAATGCGTCGTATTCTGGATGAGGGAGCGGAGAAAACAGACCGCACCGGCACTGGAACGAAGAGCGTTTTTGGACATCAAATGCGATTTGATTTGTCGACGACTTTTCCGCTGTTGACCACTAAGAAGCTGCACCTGCGTTCTATTATTCATGAGCTGTTGTGGTTTCTAACCGGTGATACGAATATCAAATACCTGCATGAAAACAAAGTGACTATTTGGGATGAATGGGCAGACGATCTGGGCAATCTTGGACCCGTCTACGGACATCAATGGCGTCAGTGGGAATCTGCTGATGGGCGTGTTATCGATCAGATCACTCAGGTAATTGAGCAGATTAAAACGAATCCAGACTCGCGCCGAATGATCGTGAGTGCCTGGAATGTCGGGGATATCGATAAGATGGCGTTACCTCCCTGCCACCTCTTATTTCAGTTCTATGTAGCGGAAGGCAAATTATCCTGTCAGCTCTACCAACGTAGTGCGGATGTCTTTCTTGGAGTGCCGTTCAATATCGCTTCTTATTCGTTGCTCTGCATGATGATGGCACAGGTTTGTGGATTACAGCCAGGCGAGTTTGTCCACACATTAGGTGACGCTCATCTTTACAGTAACCATCTTGAACAGACAGAGTTGCAACTATCTCGAGACCCCAGGACGTTGCCTCGGATGATTATCAATCCTGAAGTCGACAACCTGTTTGAATTTGCGTTTGAAGACTTTGAACTTGTTGACTACGATCCGCATCCTCATATCAAAGCACCGGTGGCAGTGTAACTATGGTTGTCTCGATCATTGTGGCAATGGCCGAAAACAATGTGATTGGCCGGGACATGGATTTGCCCTGGCATATATCAGCAGATCTTAAACGCTTCAAAGCGTTAACCATGGGCCATCATATCGTCATGGGACGGAAAACCTATGAATCGATAGGTCGATTATTGCCGGGTCGAACCACGGTAATTATCACACGTCAGGAAAATTATCAGGTCGAAGGCGCTGTTGTCGTGAATTCTCTGGAAGAAGCTCAGGCTGTTGCCTCTGCAGACAGTGAGCTCTTTATTATTGGCGGCGGTCAGATTTATGAACTTGCGCTGTCCTCCGCAGATAAGTTGCATGTGACCCGGGTACACACCGAAGTGGATGGCGATACACGGTTTCCTCACGTGCAGTGGGATAACTGGACGCTTGTAAATACTGAACGCCACTCGGCCGATGAAAAAAACGATTACGACTATACCTTTGAGTCGTACCAGAAAGTGTCTGTCTGAAAGACCGTAATTCGAAACCCTCAATACCGGTTTATGAGGTTAATTCCGACCCTTTAGGTTGAATTTACCGGCTCTGGGTACTTCAGGCCGAGTTTTTTGCTTACATTTTGAACCTTCGGCGCTATCATGCGTATATCTATACAGATTCATGCATGAAACACCGGTGATGCCCATGACGGGTAGCGAATACTCTGACGAGCAGATACTCGCCCTCTATAAAAAAGAGGGTGATCGTGATCTTTTTGCGCATTTGGTTCGTCGTTACGAGCGAGAGCTCTATAGTTATTTGCGGCGATACATGGGCAATGCTGAAATGGCAGAAGACGCGTTTCAGTCGACGTTTCTTCAAGTTCACCTGAAGTGTGAACAGTTTGATGAAGGACGTCGTTTCCGACCTTGGCTTTATACGATTGCTACAAATCAGGCGATTGATGCTCAGAGAAGAAACAAACGCCATCGCATGGCCAGTCTTGACCGAACTACCAAATCTAACGATGCGGTGGATATTGGAGCCCTGGTTAACCTATTGGAAGGTAATGAAGGGGATCCTCTGGACCATGTTGCTGAGTTGGAACGTGGACAATGGGTTCAGCAGGCGATTAGCGATCTGTCCGAACAAATGAGAAGCGTCATTAACCTGATCTATTATCAGGGCATGAAGTATCGTGAAGCAGCTGATGTGCTGGAGATTCCTGTTGGAACGGTGAAGAGTCGGCTCCATGCCGCAGTGATGAAGTTGCATGAAGTGTGGCAACGCACTCATCAGAAAGAAAACGAATCCTAGTCATCTAGGCCTTTCAGAAGCTTCATCTAAAACCAAAAGACATATAGATACAGTTAACTTGTATAGAAGTAGTTGCGATGGAATTTGATTTAGTTGGATTTGTNATGGGCGCTCTCGAATNAGAAGAGCACGCTCAGATAGAACAAGCTCTCGAGGCAGACGAAGANCTCCAGCAGCAGTTGGATTTGATCCGCAAGTCTTTGAGACCTTTAGAATCATATCGTTATTGTGAACCACCGGCAGGGCTGGNCGATTCAACACAAANCTATGTCTTTGAGCAAATTGACTTGCACAAGGTAGTCCCAGCGAGTTCTCGCACGCTTTCGCCGCTGGCCTCTGCTGAACGAANGGCTGGTCAAAGTACGAGTTGGCGACTGAAAGATTTTTTAGTCTTAAGCGTNGTGNTNCTTTGTATGGCGATGTTAGTTTCACCGGCTATTTATAACAGTCGTTTTGTTGCAGGTAAGCTGGCNTGTCAGGACAATCTGCAGCATCTTTACCGCGGAATGCATAACTACTCTCTAACCAATAACGGAATCTATCCGACAACTCCTGTGTCGAATGTGTCCATCTCCGGTATTCAGGCTCCGATCCTTCGTGAGCAAGCTGACATTGAGGAGACTCGATTTTTCTGTCCGACCGCACCAGAGACTTTTGAGTGGCGTCAGCAGGGAATTCCAACTGTGCAAACAGTGGTCGATGCCACCCCAGAGACACTCGACAATCTAGCTCATATGGGTGGCACCTACGGTTATAACATCGGCCATCAGGATCGAGGTAAGATTCGCCCAGTTCGTCATCAGGGGCGTCCATATTTTGCCTTGGTAGCAGATCGCCCGACCGGTGATAGNGTGAGTCGGCGCAGTATGAACCACGACGGCCTTGGACAAAATGTTTTGTTTGAAGATGGCCATGTNGCGTTTCTTCGGGAAACGAAAGAAAGNACNTTGGGAGATCTTTATTTCGTAAGCGATCGGGGGCTTGTGGAACCTGGCATGCATATTAACGATGCGGTTATTATGGAAAGTGGCAAACACCTGTTTGCAGATCAATAAAGCCAGGGGCTAGTGGTCAAAATGGNATTGAAACATCCCTCGGCGGCATGATTGCCNTCTTTAGCGGCTGGGGATTTCTTACAGAATTATCGCGCCACATGGCGTTTGCGCGCGAATAATTGCTTACCGAATTACATTGACCCTCTCGCCTTCTTTGGTTCTGATAACCTCCTGTGTTTTGCTATGAACAAGTACGATTAGCCGGCTGGATTGCCTTTTCCAGTGAGAAAGTGCTACATTCTCTGCAGTCGTTGCATTCCGTACANGCACGTCAGTATCACCTGTCGCAGCGACGTAGATACAACTGGTATCTCAGGCAGTTNCTAGAGTCTGATAGCTCACAGCAATTAGAGATTGCGAAGAGCACGATGATGGCGGAAGTTCTAACCAGNATTTGGACAACGGCTGTTAATGCCTGGTATTTGAGTACTCCGGACATGACGGTTGGATTAGAAGCAGAATCAAATCGCAATCTCTACCTTGCGATCCAGACAGACCATCGTTTATTAAAGCAGAAGATGCTGGAAGAGACTTCAGGGGCACGCAATCAGCACAAACTTAAGGAGTTTAATCGGCAGTGCCAACGCTGGACGGACCTCTTGCTTGCTTATATGGACCAACTACCGGGGTCCCAGGCTTTTGGCTATCGACGGGATCGTATCGACCAGCATGTTGAAGATTTGGAATATCAGATTGACTCCGGACAACAGCGTGCGGCACGCAAATTTACTAATTTGTCATTGAAACAAACTTTTCACAAGAGNCAGCAACCTCGATTGGTAGATCTGNAAACAATCTACGATTTGAATAGCCGGTATGCCACCACTATTATTTCGAGCCTTGAAAGCCACTTAATTCAAATACCAGATTCGTGGCAGAGCTATTGGCAGCCCCGAGTCTCTCAGGATATTACGCTGGCAGAGCGTTTAATGCAGCACTGGCAAAGNGTNGAGCGTGGTGAACAGCACTTCTGGAATTAGGAATTTCGCAGCGTCTTGCGATGTTCGACAAGTCGCCGGATATTGTCCAGATCGTCGCACGGCGTGGCNTCGATAAGACTGCGAGTATATTCCTCTCGTGGATTACGATAGATCGCTTCTGAAGGACCGTATTCAACGATCTGCCCNTCTTTCATGACTGCCATCATATCAGCCATAAATTTGACGACGGACAGGTCATGGCTAATGAAGATATAGGTCAACCCACGGNTTTCCTGAAGGTCGTTCAGTAAGTTGAGTACCTGAGCCTGGACAGAAACGTCCAGTGCTGAAACGGATTCGTCGCAAATAATGAACTCTGGCTCGACAGCCAGTGCCCGAGCGATACAAATTCGCTGACGTTGGCCACCTGAAAATTCATGAGGATAACGCTTTAGGTGTTCGGGAAGCATGCCCACTTCCTCTAAAAGAGCGGCGGCTTTNTCGATCCTGTTCTTCTTCGATTTACCAAACCCCTGGATAAGCATAGGCTCGGTCACCATAGCCTCTATTGTCATTCGAGGATTCATCGATCCNAAAGGATCCTGGAAGATGATTTGAATTTTCTTGCGCAATTCTTTGATGCTAGCCGGCGTAATTGTTTCGTCGTTAAATGAGACGGAACCGCTTGTTGGTCGTACTAGTTGTAAAATGGCTCGTCCAGCCGTTGTCTTCCCACACCCTGATTCGCCAACGAGCCCCAGAGTTTGGCCTTTGAACACGTTGAACGTGACTCCGTCGACGGCTTTGACGTGCCCCACGGTTCGTTGAAGAAGTCCACGACGTACGGGGAAATGAACCTTTAAGTTGTCGACGGCTAAAAGTGGCGCGACGGATTCTGCAACACAAGTTGCTTCCCGGCCATAAAATGATGGAACTTCGTCGTAACCATAACCTTGCAATTCCGAACGCTTGCTAAGGAGACGACCTCGGCCGTGGNTCTCGAAGTAATTCATTCGCTCCGGCCCGACCGTCTTTTCAGTGATCGTTGCGCTACCGTCTTTGTGGATTTCAGAGTCCATGAAGTCCGAAACGGTCGGTAACCGCTTGTAGGTGGTGTCCAGGCGTGGACGGCAATTAAGAAGTCCCTTGGTGTATGGATGTTGGGGACTTTCGTAGATCTCGACAACAGGTCCCTGCTCTACGACCTTTCCACGATACATCACGAGTACTTCGTCAGCGATTTCCGCGATCACTCCTAAGTCATGAGTGATGAAAAGGATCGCCATTTGGCGGTTGTCACGCAATTCTCGCATCAAATCAAGAATTTGTTTCTGAATAGTGACGTCGAGCGCGGTTGTCGGTTCATCTGCAATTAGTAACTTGGGATTACAGGCCAAAGCCATTGCAATCATCACCCGTTGTTTTTGGCCACCAGACATTTGATGCGGGTAGTAACTGATACGTTGGTCCGGGTCCGGAATGCCAACTTCTTCGAACAATTCGATAACACGCCGCATGGCGTCCTCTTTGGATATTTGCTCGTGTTGCAGGATGGCTTCAGCCACCTGATTCCCGACCCGATGTACCGGATTAAGAGATGACATCGGTTCCTGAAAGATCATGCTGACATCACTACCACGCAACTTACGCATTTCTTTAGTCGAAATGTTGATGAGATCTTTGCCCAGGAAGGAGATTGAACCGTCGTAGACTTCTGCTGAGGCTGCGAGCAGATTCATAATCGTGAGCGAAGTGACTGATTTCCCAGATCCCGATTCTCCGACAACGCCTAATGTATGCCCAGGCTTGATCGATAACGACAAATCGTCCACTGCCTTCACCACACCGTCCTCGGTGTTAAAGTACGTTTTCAGATTATCAATTTTTAATACGTCGTTCATTCTTTAGTCTTTAGGGTCTGCCAAACGAGGATCTGTGGATTCTTGAAGTCCTTCCCCAATGAGGTTGTAGGCGAGAATAGTGATAAAGATTGCGATGCCGGGAAATACGATTTGCCACCATTCGGTGTAATTAGTCATGCCGGCATTGAGGATAGTTCCCCAACTTGGGTTGGGTGGTGGAGCCCCAAAACCCAGTAGGCTTAGCCCAGCCTCTACCTTAATGGCAGCCGCAATTCCGAAGACGATCGGCACCATAACAGGGGCCAGAGCATTCGGTAAAATATGTCGGAACATAATTCGAAAAGGGCCAACACCAATACTCCGCGCTGCCGCTACGAATTCGGATTCTTTGAGTTTCAGGAATTCACCACGCGTTAAACGAGCCATCCCTGTCCAACTGGTGAATCCGAGAATTGCCATCATATGCCAGATTGTTGGTTGCTCAATGACGGCCATCAGTGCCAGAATTAAAACGATACTTGGGATACACATCACCAGTTCGATAATTCGACTGATAATAATGTCCGCCCAGCCACCAAAATAGCCAGAGACGGCGCCCACGAAGATTCCGATCGTGGCAGCAATGCCGGTTGATACGAAGCCAACCAAGAGTGCGATTCGAGTTCCGTGCACCATCATTGCCAGAACATCTTTTCCTTTCGAGGTCCCAAAGATGTTTTGGCTGCTAGGTTCACCGCCGTTGAAAGGATTCCCTGGTCGGTCTTCCCATTCGTTGTCACGTACGGGCCGATAGGGGTCCTGAAAAATCAGTGGCCAGACGGCCCAGCTTTCAGGATCCTTTTCTTTGAGATTTTTGGGATAACGTTTTCGGAATTTATCCTTCTGGAAAATTGGGTTCTCCCAGTCGGCATTGAAGTAGGCCATACAGGGAAAGTAGAGGTTGCCTTTATATTTACATACAACCGGCTTTGTGCCAGCAATCATTGGCGAGAAAATCGCCACCAGGCTAAGGAAAATGACAACCAATAAAGCGCACATCGATAGTTTTTTTCGACGAAAACGCAGCCACGCATGTCGCCAGAAACCTGGCGATTTTCTATTTTCGGCTGCTGCGTTGGTTTCGTTCATCGAGAGTCTTTTTATTGGTAGGAAATCCGCGGGTCGACAAAAGCATATAGGATATCTGCTAGTAGTTGTCCCAAAAGAGTGAGCACCGATAATGCAAAAGTTAATCCCATGATTACCGGGTAGTCCCGCGTTAAGATACTGCGGAAATACAGCTGTCCCATTCCGGGCCAGTTAAAAATTTGCTCTAAAATAATTGCACCGCCTAGCAATGCCGGAAGAGACAATCCCAAAAGTGTTACAAATGGAATGAGGGTATTTCGAAAAGCGTGATGAATCATGATTCGAAATGGCCCAAGCCCTTTCGCTTTTGCCGTTCGGATGTAGTCCTGGCGAATAACCTCTTCCATATTGGCTTTGATAAAGCGACTGTAATAAGCCAGGCTTACATAGGTGAAACTAATGACGGGGAGGATCATGTGTTCCAGCAAATCCCAGAATTTGGCGGAGTTTGTCAGAGCCTCATAGTCGTCGGCTTTGGTACCCATTAGGGGAAGCTCAAACGCTGTTCCCTCCAGTTTCACGGCAAACAATAACTGAAGAAATAGGGCGGCAATAAAAGATGGAATGGCATAAAGCATATACAAAATGACGCCAATGAGCCGTTCATCGGATTTACCACTTCGTGCGGTGGAGAACAATCCTATAGGTATCGCTAAAATGTAAGCTAAAATCAGCGAGGGCACGGTCAGTAGAAGTGTATTGGCGACGCGAGACCCAATAACATCTAGAACAGGCTTCTTCTCAGCGAAACTACTTCCGAAATCTCCCTTGATCATGTTGGTAAGCCAGTGTGCGTAGGCCTCGGGAATCGATTTATCTAGTCCATAGGCAGCCCGCATCCGTTGAATGTCTTCTTCACTTGGCATGTTCTCTGGATTCATCATCGCAGCGTCGGTTGCCAGCGGATTACCAGGCATAAACCGAATGAGCGCATAAATTGCCATAGTGATGAGCAATAGCGTCAGTAGGCCCAGAAGGATGCGACGTATTAAATAGCCAGCCACGTAAGCGCCTTGTTAGTGAAGTAGATTGCCGTAGAGGCGTGAAAGTTATTGGATTTCTGCGGCTTTGAAAATAGTGTCTGCACCGGGCCCGTAGTTATAAGGTCCTCGAGGACTATAGTTATAGCCCCGCAATGATTTATTGAATGCGTAGTATGCATTGCGAAAGTAGAGCCAGGTGTAAGGTTGATCTTCCCATAGCGTAAGATGTATTTGCTGGTAAATCTTACGCCTTGCCCCTAAATCCAGTTCACGCTTGCCTTGTTCAAATAATTTATCAACTTCAGCATTCGAATAACACCCGTAGTTACGTCCATTATTAATGGCCTTCGTTGTCCACAGATTTTCGGAGGTATCCGGATCAGCACCAGTACCCCATCCCGCGAAAACGGCATGAAATTTATGCCCCAGCATTGTTTCCTGGAGAGTGGTGAATTCAACGGGCTTTACGTTACACCGAATACCGATTTGGTCTAGATTCTCCTGAAGGAGTTCACAAATAGCAATTCGATCGGGACGATTGCTTGTCAGAATAGTAAATTCAAACGGGATTCTTCGAGAACCTTCCGACTCACCATCGAAATTCGTATCCATCTCAACCATATTATCCAATACTCCATCTCCATCAGTGTCTTCCCATCCGGCTTCGGCTAAAAGATCCTCCGCCTTGCTGAGATCCTGTTGGTAAGCCGTAGGTGCAACCTCCGGAGCCCATGGTGATGTTCGATGAAAGATTCCGGTAGATGCTTCGTCCATTCCGAAACGATGTTTTTCTAATAATTCCTGATGGTTGAAGGCGTAGCTCATCGCCTGTCGAACACGTTTGTCTTTGAAGAAAGGGGATCGGAAATTCCAACCAAAATAATAATAAACCCATTCCAGTGCATAGGACTTGGTATTGAACTTATAAAAATCATCATCGTTTGTCTGAGATTGCCACTGTTCCGGTGTAAGCATCATCTCTTCCANCTCACCNTTTTTCATGGAGAGAAGNGCNGTNTTNGGATTTTNGATAATTTTGAAACGAACCGTTTCAAAGTGAGGTTTTTGACGTACTTGCTGGCCATNAAACANGTAGTAAGAATCACGACGNTTTAAGATGATTTCTTGNCCACGTACTCGCTTNAAAATCGTGTATGCACCACCAGAGACNGGGTTTTCGTCTANCTCCACGTGANCNGGNCTGGANGCAAGTGTAGGNTCATCNGCAATGGTGTTCTCATATTTATGTTTTGGAATAATNGGAAAATTAATGTTCCAGACATTTGTGGCNAGAGGCTCANAATGGAAATAAANAAGTGTCCGCTCATCGTATGCTTTCACNCCTTTNAGNTGATCNGTTCCTGAACGTACCGCAGGGATAGGTACNGCNGAACTCATNATGACCTGATATGAAAATTCAACATCATAGGCAGTTATCTTTTCGCCGTCTGACCAGGTAAGATCATCTCTCATGACTACCATATCCATGAGCCCGTCACTGGAAGTTTGCCATGAGACGAGTGANCNNGCATTACCATAAGGAGTAAAGTTCCAGTCNAACGAAAAAAGCCCCATTGATAGNAGGCCNGAGACGTCAAATTCTGCCGNTGAACTGATCATGAGTGGATTCGTGTTNCGAATATCTNCGGCAGTATGTCGATTCCATTCGGCGGAATAGTCNANCTCTCCATCTGTNGCNAGNGTTCCCATGGCGGAGACGATGTTGTCATTGTCTTNGGGTGTCNNATTTCTAANGGCTAATGCCTCAGCAGCAGTCATCATTGCNACNTCGTTTTCTTTACGATTAGCCATNAATTCATACACNTCCACCACNGGCTTATCCATCCACTCGNTNCTGTCNAATTCNTCTTTTGTTGGTGGAATGAATTCGGGAATCAGATCACCTAATGCAAATGCGACATCTTTCGGAGCTTCTTCAGACTCGTCATCTGCCATAGAAGTAACGTCTGTGGAGTTTGGGGCAGTATTTGCAGAGTCGTTAGACGAGCANCCCATGAANGTGATCAGGCTAGCAACGCAAGAAACCCAAAAAAGGCGTAGTGCAATAGTCATAGTTGAGGAAACCTCAAAAAAGTATTCGAAGCGGTGATTCGTTACCGCATGTTATGTCGCAACAGGTATTCTAAAGCATTCCGCTTTGTTCGGTCTAGCCAATCCGCAGGTGATTTATCGAAGGTTCGTAAATGTCTACAATCAATTCTAGGAAGTACTGAATCCGTGCTTNCGTTACAGGGAGTTCNATAGTGAACGACAAGTTAGATTGGATAGACGANGAGCTTTCCGCCCTTACAGATGCGGGGCTCTTACGTGAGTTAAATNTTTGCGACCGGACNGCTCATTCGACGGAGCTGANGCTCCATGGAAAGACTTATGTTAACTTTGCGAGTAACGATTATTTAAGCTTGGCCAACGAGATTGCTAATGGTCTTCAAGAGCTACCAAATCCTGAGCCGGCCTGGGGCAGTGGGGCCAGCCCCCTTGTGACAGGTCGTGGCGAAGCTCACCAGCAACTGGAATNGAACTTAGCAGCATTCAAAGGCTCGGAAGCAGCCCTTTCCTTTTCAACCGGNTATGCNGCTAATGTCGGAGCGATCACAGCCGTCGCCGGTNAAGGTGATGTCATTCTTAGCGATGCTCGTAACCATGCNAGTATTATTGATGGCTGTCGACTATCGAAAGCGAAGGTAGAGATTTACCGTCACAATGACGTAGATCACTTGGTTGAACTATGTAAACAAGCAACGGAATNTCGCCGGAAACTTATAGTAACCGATGCACTGTTCAGCATGGATGGCGATATCGCCCCGCTCAGCCTCNTAGCNGAAGTGGCNCGNCAGTATGACGCNATGTTGATGGTTGATGAAGCGCATGCTACCGGAGTTTATGGAGCGACGGGTCGCGGTATGGCTGAGGAGCTTGATTGCGAAGACGGAATTGATATTTCTGTCGGAACGTTAAGCAAGGCGTTAGGCTCGATGGGCGGCTTTGTTTCCGGACGCCGTAGCCTCATTGATCTTTTGGTGAACAAAGCTCGCACCTATATCTACTCCACTGCGATGCCTGCGGTAAGTGCTCGAGCTGGAATTCGAGCGATCGAACTTCTTCAGGCAGAACCGCAACGAAGGAAAGAACTCTTTGAAAACGTCGATTACATCACGAGTCGGTTGGGAGCAATCGGCNTGATACCACAAAAAAANTTTACTCAGATTGTGCCCGTTATCATTGGAAGACCGGAAGCGACCGTTACCAAATCACTGGCACTATTGAAGGCGGGCCTG
>PAJC01000102.1 GCA_002705165.1 Planctomycetaceae bacterium
GGCTAGTGCTGCAATCATGTCGCGGGTCGCAGCTTCCACGGCTTGCTGCCATCGCTGGTCACCGAATTTGTCAGCATAAGGTTCACGCGCGTGAGCGAAGATGATGCCACGTGAGCTATTGATGATTGCGCCCAGTCCATTTTCGTCAAAGGCACCGGCCACATCCGCAGCCCCACCTCCCTGAGCACCAAAGCCTGGGACAAGAAAGAAGGTGTTCGGCATGGCTTCACGAAGNTCCACTAATTGCTCGGGATAAGTGGCTCCCACCACCGCCCCNACGGCTCCGTAGGGATGGCTACCACTGCCACGAGTTTCACTTGCTAGTTCGTTGACGAGAGAAGCCACGTGACGATAAATGGGTTTACCATCTGCAATAAGGTCCTGGAAACGCCCACCGCCGGGATTCGATGTTTTGACAAGGACGAAAATACCGTTGCCATTTTCNTCAGCTACTTTCACGAACGGCTCCAGGCTNTCCTCGCCCAGNTAGGGGCTCACGGTTAAACAGTCTGAAGTGAATTGGGTACTTCCGTTCTCACCAAGGAATCCGTGTGCATAAGCGGTGGCGGTACTACCGATGTCATTGCGTTTGCCATCCATGATTACCAGCAGACCTTGACTACGGGCATATTGGGTGATTTCGCCAAGTGCAGCCATACCACAGGGGCCGAGTTGTTCGAAAAAGGCCGCCTGAGGTTTTACCGCCGGGACCAAAGAAGCCACTACGTCAACAATNCCTTTNCCGAAAGCTAANTAAGCAGAAGCGACTTCTTCCGGNGATGGCGTGCTTGACTNGGGTTGCAGGGGCTGAGGCAGGCTATGGAGCCTAGGGTCGATTCCCACNAGTGTTGGTGTTTTACAGCGTTGAATCGCTGAAACGAGGCGGTCCGCAAANTTTGTCACAATAATTCCCTCCTTGGTGAACTAGATAATACCTCTTTTTGTAGGTGTTTCCTAGTATGTGACGTCGGCAAGACGCGGGATCTATTCTACAGAGGGGGCATGAATCGANAGGCNGATGACAGACCGAGANAGATGTTATTTGGGGGTGCAAGAGAAGCGGGCCTTCGTGGGTACGGAANGATGCTAGTTGTAACCGATCATCGGCNGCTTAAATTGAGGTTCNGGATGTGTAGTTGCAGATTATCGTAGGGCATTTAGAATAGTGGGAGTAAACGACGGGATGTAGCGCAGCCTGGTTAGCGCGTTTGACTGGGGGTCAAAAGGTCGGAGGTTCGAATCCTCTCATCCCGACTATCCCAAAAAAAAGCTCTTCAGCGTTGTCGTTGAAGAGCTTTTTCTTTTTTGCAGTNGGNGATTATTCATCCGCAGCTTTGAGCCATGGCGTTAATGTCGGTTCGTTCGGGCAAAGTTCTGCCGGATCGAAATAGAGATTAAGTTCCCGTGCAGCTGCCTCTTGTCCGTCTGANGCGTGAACAAGATTCATCTGACGACTTGCGCTGTAGTCACCACGTACGGTTCCGAGAGCGGCGTTGCGTCCATTGGTTGCTCCCAGCATATCACGAACGACCTGAATGACATCGATACCTTCGATACACATCGCGACGATCGGCCCGCCGGTGATGAATGCCTCCAGCCCCGGGTAAAAAGGTTTCTCCACGTGCTCTGCGTAGTGCTGTTTGGCCATATCAGGAGTCACCTGTAGCATTTTCATGCCGATGATGTTAAGCCCCTTGTTTTCAAAGCGAGTAATAATTTCGCCCATCAGGCGACGTTGGACGCAGTCCGGTTTCAATAAGACTAGTGATCTTTCCATTTTCAGTTCTATTCCTGTTGATTGAGAAAGTACNCGATGTATCGCATATCTATTTATGTTCTATTTTTGTTGGGCCGATAGCAACCGAGGTGCATTGAGTTAAGGGGTATTTTTCTAAAACTTCTGCAATGTCTTGTCTGGTGACGNTTTGGAAACGCTGGATGGATTCCTGAACCGTTGCGTATTCCCCACGTTGCACCCAGTTGTTTCCAATCCCAAACATACGGCTAGCCGCGCGTTCAGCTCGCAATACAATGTGGGAGCAAACTTTGCTTTTGGCTAACTCTAATTCCTGATCGGTCACGCCGTTTGACTGAATNTCGCCAGCGAGGGTTTGATAGAGATCGAGGATTTCCTGAGTGCTCTTGGGNTGGCAGCAGAGGTAGGAAAGAAAAGTNCCGGTTCCCTGGTATTCGGAAGGTTCGACGACGGCNTACTCCGCTTTGCCTGTATCGATCATTTCCCAGAATAACCGGCTATTGCTTTCATCGCCAAANATCAAACCTANCAGTCGGCTCGCATATCGATTGCCGTCTTCTGCAGCGGGGCCATTACTGATTTGAATGATATATTGTTGGTGAGCACTTGCTTTTTCGATAGAGTGAAAAGATGAATTCGGTTGGGCTCGAGGGGTATCACGTTGTGTGTCATAGTTCTGCCAATGCCCGATCTGGTCTTCAAGTTGTGCAATGACGGCCTCGAAGTCGACATTGCCCGCCATTGCCAGAACAATGTTACCGGCACTATAGCGTCGGTTGAAGTACTCCAGCATTTGTGTGCTAGTGAGAGCGCCTACTGTTTCTCTCGTGCCTAAAACGGACTTTCCAAGGGGATGGTTTTGGAAATGCAGGGCGAGGGCCTTTTCATGGGCACCGAAGGGGGGCTGGTCATCGTACTTGGCGATTTCCTCTAGAATGACCTGTTTTTCTGTGGCAAAGTCCTCCTGACGAAGCAAGGGACGCAAGATGTCACTTAAAAGTTCGAGCGCATCCAGCTGGTATTCCGGTAGCACGGCACAATAGTAGACGGTTTGCTCTTCGGAAGTGAAAGCGTTGCTTTGCGAACCTATTTCATCTAGTTGTTGGTTTACTTGCTCCGCAGTTCGAGTTGGCGTCCCTTTGAAAACCATATGTTCCAGAAAATGGCTAACCCCGGANATCTCCGGNGTTTCATCTCGGGACCCTGTTTTTACAAAATAGGCCAGGCCGGTGCTGTAGGCGTTTGGATTGCATTCGGCTACGACATCAAGTCCATTACTTAAGGTNTGNTGACGGAATTCAACAATACTCATACCTTGCCTCCTTCTGCCTTGGAGGTGTCGAGTGCCTGCTGGCCGAGTGTAATGACCTTGAATTGTTGAGGTGGATTCGCTGAAAGGTAGTCATTAATCGCCTCGGTATTTACCTGGTNGAGTAAATCAGATAGTTCCTCAAGTGTTCGTACCCTACCNAGCAAATGCCAGTCGGAGGCCATTGAAACGCTGCGGGAACTGCTGCTTTCCTGTTGCATTATCAGGCCTGTTTTTATTCTGGCTTTGAGGCGTTTTAGTTCATCTTCGAAGATGCCGTCACCNAGACGCCTGATTTGCGCCAGCATGACATCAAGTGTCTCCTGAGCTCGTTCCGTAGTNGTACCCGCATAGGCCAATACACAACCGTGGTTTTTGATCGTGTGACACATNGCATAAACGGTATAGCACAGACCACGCTTTTCACGCACCTCGGTAAAGAGTCGGGAACTCATGCCATCGCTCAAAACCCCTATGGCACTGCGAGCGAGAAAGTAATCTGGGTGTGAGTAGGGGATACTGGGATAAACAATGCCAATCTGAGTCTGGCTNGAATCATGTTGGATATGATGGTGACCTTCTGGCGGAGATGTTTCCACCAATTCAGTTTGGATGGCTCCCTGCCAATCTCCAAAGGATTGTTCAACCGCCTTAATGACATCNTCAAATATGATTTTGCCGGCGATGCTAATCACCGCATTTTCTGGTACGTAATAGTTAGCAACATGCCCCACGATATCTTGATGGGTCATTGCCTGAACTGATTCGAGCGTGCCCGTTGAACTGCGTCCATAGGGATCGGGGTAAAGTCTTTTGCGTAACTCCCTTAAAAGCTTCTGTGCCAGGTCGTCTTCCATCGCGAGCAACTCTTGAAGCGCAACCATACGGCTGTCTTCAAGTTGTTCCTCCGGTAAATGAGGGGCACAGATGAGTTCTTTGTATAACGCCAGCACATCAGTGAGGTGGTCGGCGGGCACTGCCGCGCTGAAGCGGGTGTGGGAATTGGTGACGGAGGCTGAGCGGGCGGCTCCGAGGCGATCAAGTTGATCGACGTATTCACGGCTATTGTAAGAACCGCAACCACGCTGAACCATCTCTGCGGTGAAATTTGCCAGCCCTGGCAGACTTGCCGGATCTCGCTGGCTTCCCGCAGGGACTAAAATGCTTAATGCTGCGGATTCCAGCCATGGCATTTGTTGCATCAGCAAGGTAAGCCCGTTGGCTAGGCGATATGTTTGAATTGAACTGGCCACTAGTAAATCAATAGGTGATGATCGGTGCGGGTTTGTATACAGTTTTAATGATGCGGAAACCAAGCCGTTTGTACAACCGGAGGGCTCCAACGTTTTGTGAAGTTACTTCAAGTATCACACGTTCCAAACCACTTGCTTTAATAAAAGTAAGGGATTTAAAGAGCAATGAGCTTCCCANACCCTGGTCTCGGTGTGCAGGGTGGATCCCAATATTTTGGATAGCCGCCCGTTGCTGGACGTCAACCAATGCCTGAATGGTGCCTACGGTGGTTGTTGTTTCNCGTTGCGGGCAGTCGTAAACAAGCAACCACGTGGCATCTGGAAGAAAATTGTTGCGGGAAGTGATTTCTTGTAATAAACGCTGGCAACCTTCTAATTCACGAAAACAACTGAAAACGTTGGCATCGATTTCGTTGCAGAAGCTTTGGTATTTGATCTCNGCATGCTTCTCTAAATCTGTTTCGGACCATGGCACGAAACGATAACCCGGTGATAACTCCGGCGATGGAATATCGAAGAACTGTAGNTCTAGTTCCATTTGATATCGTTTGAAATATGTAAGTGACATGTTTTTCCCGGAGTNAGGGAATCCGATTGTAACGGTTGTGACGAATCGTATCGGTTATNCGATTNATCCGAGGTGCCTGTAAAACATTGAGTNCAAATCCATCTCAACNCTAATGAATGTTTTTGATTGATCAAAACAATGCCGAAGTTAGAAATACCTAGATGTATTTTACCGACAATCGTAGCCTTGGCTATTGTTTAGAATGAAAAGGATTCTGACGAGTGATNATTAAATCTGNTAACNNGCTATTNTTTNTNTTATTGTGCNTCGGAACGGCGGACGTGGTTTCTGCTCAGGGTTTGGAAGGNCAGAGAACATTNTTCAACTGGAGTGGTAGTGATGCAGTGGGCGGGCCGGCNTCCATGGACGAACCATTAATTGGTGACCGTCCGGACTTTACAGAATCTTCCACAACGGTTGGTTTGGGCGTAAAGCAAGTTGAGATGGGGTATACGTACACCTTTGATAATGATGGTACGACTCAGACCAAAAGCCACTCTTATCCNGAAATGCTCTGGCGTGTTGGGATCTATGCTGANTGGTTAGAATTGCGAATCGCATACAACTTCGGAGACGTCTTTGGTGCAACGGAATCCACAGAAACAAGGACAACAACCTCAGGTGGGGAAGACCTGTACTTAGGATTTAAAATTGCTCTGACTCCGCAGGATGGAATCCTNCCTGAGACNGCATTNGTATTGCAAACAACAGTGGCTTCTGGGGATGACGTATTTAGTGCCGGNTCAGCATTGCCCGGATTTAATTACATCTATTCGTGGGCACTGGATAATGACTGGTCNCTTGCCGGGCAGACGCAATGGAACCGGGCAATNGATGCTGAAACNACACGNCCGTATTCAGAGTTTTCACAGTCGCTGGCTATTGGCAAAAGCTTCTCAGAAAAACTTGGCGGTTACTACGAATGGTTCTGCCTGATTCCAGACGGAGCCGATTCNGCNCCCGTTGAACACTATATGGATGGTGGNTTCACTTACTTGCTTCATAACAATTTACAGTTAGACGTCCGAGCAGGATTCGGCTTGAATGAAGAATCAGCTGACTATTTTGCCGGGACAGGTTTAATNTTCCGGTATTAATGGNAACCCNACACTAAAAGTTTAATAGGCTATTTAAGGNGAATGGGAAATAGCGAGTTGACACTTATAAATCAGTGAGATTACACTGAAAACAGTATTTTTTGATNNATCAAAAAATACTGTTTTTTTTNATTGATACCGAATAGGAAAAAGTAAATCAGATGATTNGACCAACANTATTTNTTTGTTTGGNAANATTGACGATCATTGCNGGGCCAATTTTTGGNCAGGANGATGNGGGNAAGAAGTTTCGTGCCGTGTGCAGCACGACNCAGGTAGCCGACTTCACTCGCGAAATAGGTGGTGATCGCTGGCAGGTAAATTGNGTTCTCGCACCGGGNCAAGATCCTCATACCTATGAAATAAAACCTGGCGATAGCCGTTTGGTGGCAGAAGCCGATGTTTGTATCCAAAATGGCTGGCACCTCGAAGGTCATGACTGGATGCTCAATCTGGCTAAGGACGCTAACAAACCTCTCATCACTTGTGTAAATGGTGTTAAACCCCTCGACTTTGAGGAAGACGGCACTGTTGTGGAAGATCCTCATGCCTGGTTAAGCCCGATCAATGCNGCCATTTATGTACGNAATATNACTGAAGGTTTAAANAAGATNGACCCCCAACATTCGGCAGAATATGATGCNCGAGCAGATTATTATGTGACGCAATTACGTAGTCTGCACGCATGGATTCAAAAGGAAGTTAACAAAGTCCCCCGNGCCAAANGAGTGCTGATCAGCCATCACGATGCTTTTCAGTACTTCGCAACGACCTATGGCTTTAAAAGTGCTGCTCCTAGTGGTTGGAGTACGGGTGATGAAATCGGAGCTGGTATCACGCCGCAGCGTCGGGCTGAGGTAGTTGAGTCGATTCGAAGTTATCAAGTTAAAGCGATCTTTGTGGAATCATCAGTCAATCCTCAAGTAGTACGTCAAATTGCCAAAGACGCCGGTGTGAGAGTCGCCGGTGCACTCTATGCAGACTCAATGGGCCCGGAAGGGTCCGTGGCTGAAAAATATTTCGGTATGATGCGTGAAAACGTCATTAAGATCGTTGGCGGCTTGAAATAAGAGCAACTTAACAGACGACATAGTAGATGGTGGAATCTAAAACAAAAGGCCCTGGAATACCTTTCAGGCCGATCCTTGCGATAACTATTAGCCTCGTGGTTTGTGGTTTAGTGGGAGGCTATCAGGTATTTGTAAATACGCTTCCTAAACGCGATGTTTCCGAGTTTCTGACGATCGCAGCGTCAGGTGACTATACCATTGAACTCACCCTTTCATTTGAAGCACGTGGTGATGCTTTTGACCCGACGGCTTTGCTGGTTCGGCTGGACGGGAAAGATCTTCTTGAACAGACGACGCCGTTACCAGCGGGTGTTCCGGTTGAAATTCATCCAGTCGAAGATCTTATCGTCGGCCTCAATGAATTGTTCATCCAGGTTGGTACGGGGGATAGCTCGACTGCAGCGGAAGTTGACGAGCAAGACCCCTTTGCAGCTGCAGGATTCGAAAATGATAACCCTGCGATTGATGANTCCGCCCAGTCTGTGGGGATTGGTGATGCCTCTGAAATGACTGGATACCCGCAAGGCGTGGCTAAAGCAATTCGTGTACGTGTTTTTGACGGTCTTTCGGTGCTTGCGGAAAAAACAGTATGGTCGGAACCCGGCGAGACTATCAATAGCGTTATTGTCCTCGATATCCCGGAAATGAAGAACTTAGTTCCTNCGGATACCGNCGGGCATGGCGATCATAATCACTAGATANAGAAGTCGTTGAGAGTTATGAGCCAGGAATTACCAGCNATTGAAGTAAAGAACCTGACNGTGAGTTACGGCCCCGTTCCGGCATTGCTGGATGTGTCGCTGGCTATCAACGCCGGCCAGTTGGTGGGGATTATCGGCCCGAACGGTTCAGGTAAGTCAACTCTTCTTAAGTCGCTCCTTGGGTTTGTAAAGCCGGACTTTGGGGAAGTACTGCTTTTTGGCGAGGACGCTGAAAAAGCTAAGGGCCGAGTAGCCTATGTTCCGCAGCGTGGGAGCGTCGACTGGGATTTTCCGATCACAGTTCGGGAGGTTGCCTTGATGGGCCGGTACGGTAAGCAGCCTTGGTGGAAAGAGCTTTCGGCTGAAGATCGGGATCTTGCTGACCATGCACTGGAGCAGGTCCGCATGGCAGATTTGCGTAACCGTCAAATCGGACAATTATCCGGCGGTCAACAGCAACGAGTATTTATGGCTCGAGCGATCGCTCAGGGGGGAGATATTCTTCTATTAGATGAGCCGTTTGCCGGAGTGGATGCAGCAACCGAAAAAGCGATTCTGGATGTTCTCGAATCAACTCGTGAAACCGGACGCACCCTGGTGGTTGTGCATCATGATCTAGCAACGGCGTCAGAATACTTTGATTCACTTGTCCTGTTAAAGCAGCGGCTGTTTGCTTTTGGACCTCCCGGTCAGGTATTGCATCCGGAATTGTTGAGTGAAGTTTATGAGGGGACATTACGGATCTTTGCAAATCTTCAGGGCGGCAAATCCACGGGAGGTGATGAGTAATGTACGATTGGCTTGTCGACCTTCATTTTGGTAGTCCTCACTTGCTGAAGGCGTTACTAACAGGATTGCTTGTGACGACGGTTTGTAGTGTGATTGGCTGTTTTATCGTGCTCAAACGCACTTCATTTCTGGCCGATGCTTTAGCACACTCTATGCTGGCTGGTGTGGTGGTTGGTTATCTCTTTATGAAGCTTGTGTTTGGTAAGGAAGCGCATGCTCCGGCGATGCTTATCGGATCGATCATTTCGGGGATTATTACCGTGGCGATGATAGGATTTGTCTCAAGGTTTTCACGTGTCAAAGAAGACGCCGTCATCGGGATCATGTATACCGGCATTTTTGCATTTGGCGGTGTTTTGGTTTCCCTCTTTAGTCAGTACGTACACATCGACTTATTGCACTTTATTGTTGGTCAGTTATTAGGAGTTAGTGACCAGGATTTATGGATGATGGCCATCGTGTCTGTTGTTGTCCTGTCGTTTATCGTGTTGATGTTTCGTAGTTTACAGTTGGTTACCTTTGACAGGGTCATGGCAGCCTCGCTTGGAATGAATGTTATTCTGTTGGATTATATGTTAACGACCTGCACTGCGATGGTAGTGGTTACAGGGGTTCAGGTTGTTGGCGTTATTCAGGTGGTTGGGTTGCTGATTGCCCCGGGAGCAACCGCCTATCTGCTTTGTGACCGCCTCAAAAATATGCTTTGGGTTTCATCCGTTTTTGGCTGGTCAGGATTTCTGATCGGTTATTTCCTTTCCGAGAGATATGACGTCGCCCCGGGTGCGATGATTGTGGTGGTGTTAACAGCTCAGTTCCTGTTGGTCTTTCTTGTAG
>PAJC01000103.1 GCA_002705165.1 Planctomycetaceae bacterium
TCGTCTCGCGTAAAAGGAATTGGTGCCGTCGGATGTTTATTGTACGTGGCGTTAATTACTTTGCCGTCATGGAATTCGACCAGCCGAAAACTTTCGGAATTTGACTTCCCGACTCTTTGAGTTGGTGTACTTCCCATCTCCATGAGTTTATCTCCGGGGCCGTGTGCGTCGTGAATAAGGGCGATTCTGAATTCGTCGAGCACCTCGTCCGGAGCATTGTGCTCAAAGGCATTAATAACTTTAATAGACGCCTCCCGATGTTTTTTAAGCAGAGCGATAACGGGGGCGATGGGTTCGTGCCATGGTAAACCGTAATTCAACACGAATAAGTGCGGCCCATAGCTTACCCCGCCCAAATCCGGACCATACCAACGGTGATGTCCGAATACCTGATGATTCCCAAAGTTTATGAGATAGGGGATTTGCAAAGTGCTCAGCGCGCCTGAAAGATAGGCAGCGTTCACGCTGTTGCTGGCTAGCACCATATCCGCACCAATGATATTGGCCATGGTCGCCATTCGCTGTACATATTCAGCTTGAAACTGCCCGGACGTATCGAGATGCCCAAACGTGATGAACCGCGGACTCTTGGGATAATCTTTAACGATCGCGACACTCGACGGGGAACGACAGGTACTTGTGCGGCGGCCCCCGACGATGTCAATTTCCAAGTCATAGATCCCCGGCGGCGTGTCTTCGGGAAGCGTTACATCGACTTGTCGATCGTAATAGAATGCTTTCTCTGCGTCTTCCGTGTACGCCAGCACGCGACTGAAGATGGCGTCACCGTTCTGGCGGCGTATGCGGACCTCGTTAATTTTTGCGTCAAACCCCAAGAAGCGAGCAGTGAATTGCTCACCCGGGCGTCGTATGGCCTGGTTGTTTAACCGCGGAGAGCGAAAACGGTACTGCTGAGTACGTAGATTTCGACGTAAATAAACAGGCGCTGAAGTATTTGCCTGGTTCGTTTTGATGATGGGGGTCTTGATCGTCTGAGGGTCCCATCCCAGGGCTTCAATTCGAATTTCAAATTCCTGGCCGGCGGGGAGGCAAAAAGAGCACTTTCCGGTCATCCAGTTACGACTCACTGTGGATCTAACTACCTGGCCGTTCTTGCTGATGATGCATCGAACATCATTTAAGTATTCCTGCAGTTCGCCGGTAACGTTGAAATTAAAGACACCGACAGGTTGAGAAGACGTTAAAAAGCTTTCAACACGAACGCCTTTTGCGCTAGGTGTGGAGGTATGAACGAGTAACAGTTCGTGCAACCCGGACGAGAGGTTGGTTGCTGCGGTAAATTCGCGACCCTCCTGAGCAGGGTACACGACTTTGGTTAAAACCCCATCGATATAAACGGACAGTTTTCCGTGACTTGGCAGTCCGGTGCCGGGATAAGAAGAGGTGTTTTGTCCCGCCAGGCGTATTGCGATAGAGCTTCCATCGAATGTCCATTTCAGCGAGGATTGATCTTCGGTCGTGTATCGGTGCGAGGCATCAGCAAATCGAAACCTGTCTACCGTCCAGTTGCCCTGTGTGATGACGCTATTNTCGGTGGCAGAGGTCCATTTCCAGCTTGGGGGAAAGACAGGGTTGTGGANATCATCCGCGACCGTGGGAGCAGAGTGGACAAAAACGAGAAGGATGTATACAAAAGTTATGCATCGCATGATGTTTTTTCAGTAGACGATTTGAGTTCGATGGTTAGTGTACTTAAAAGATCCATCGTACCTAATCAGTGGTTGCCCGTCAGATAAAAATTACTAGCGAACTTTGTGGAGTTGTCAGGAAATCGAACCATAAAGACTTGCTTTGATGTTTCTCGTNTGTGAGGATCACCTGTAAACGATTCGTTAGTCAAGAATGGAANTGAAGTGCAACAACAGTTCAATCCTTATTCAGCGCCTACTATAGCCATAGGCAGGTCAGCCGGTGAGTTCTCTGAATTGGAGTCAGTTCGATTAGAAAACCTGTCTCATGAGGCGGCGCTTAAGGCCGTAGGTTCTTTGTTTCTGATCATCGCGGCGTTGGTTTCTTCTTTGATGACAATTGTGACATCGAAGTTCCTCAATGAAGACCTTTTAAAGAACGATCCTTTCGTACTAAGCTATTGGGTTTTGGTTCCGATTTCGTTATATATCGGCATCAAGATGAGGCGATTGGATCACTCGATCCGCAATACCGTGGTGATCGCGGCAGCNCTCATGATGTTTGCCTTTCCTTTCGGAACGATTGTCGGTCCGGGTGTGCTTTATGTGGTGTGCTGTCAAAAAGGAAAATTTATCCTCAGCCAACGTTATACGAACATTCGCTATCGAACGCCCGGCATCCACTATGAGACAAAGCTGTTTACAAAAATATTTGCAATAGCCATCTCGGTAAGCGTTAGCGTGTTCGTCGTTTATTACGTTTCTCCGCTGTTTAGGGAATTTCTGAACCTGCCTTTTTAACTGGCTAGTCGTTCGTTNCCGTATGGGNATCCGGAAAAATATNGAGAGTAAGCATAGCACGCTGAAANGCAAANTTCCCTAGCCACGACAAATTTATNGCNGCTGGGATGCTAAGCAAATGCTGGGTAGTCGCTGCAAGGTTCCTTGCTAGCAGAGGACGNCAGTCATGNAAATATATTTGTTGGTTATCATCGTTGGATTTGTTAGGCTTCAAGCTGACGCTGCCTATCCCTAACTAAGGAAAATATATTGCTCCGCATAATGTCGATAACTTTCGTGCTCACAGTGAGTGTCTATGTATGTTCGTCCTTACGGGCNGAAAGTCCTCAGCAGGGNGACACAATTCGAGCTAACCTTGGTAAGCGGACGTCAGTTGAAGTGGTGTATATTCCCCCGGGCGAATTTGTGATGGGTAGTACCCCAGAGGAGAAAGCATGGGCAACAGGAATTGAAGGCGGAGCACAGGCTGGTACGGATCGTGAGAGNTNTGAAGGCGATCCTCGGCCCNNTAAAATTGNCGATGGATTTTGGATGGGCCGCACGGAAGTAACGGTCGGTCAATTCCGACGTTTTGTTGAAGCGACGGGTTACGTAACCGATGCGGAACAGCCACAGGGATGGACCCAGGTGTTTGACCATTCCTGGGATCGATATTTTTCTAAATCGGGAATCAGACATCCGTGGAAAAAAAGTGAAAGTCATAGTTGGCGTGACCCTAACTTTGGGATTCCCGTCAGGGATAGCCATCCGGNTGTATGCGTAAGTTATCAGGACATGCAAGCCTTTTGCCGCTGGTTGACAAAACATGAGGAAGGAAATGGCNGCTTNCCCGAGGGCCTGGAGTATCGTTTGCCGACGGAATCCGAATGGGCGTATGCCTGTCGCGGNGGNAGGAAAGATAGCACTTATTTCTGGTGGGGTGACGATTTANCAGAAGGCNAAGGGCGNTTCAACATCTCTTCCGTTGATTTTCTGCCGGGGCGTNANATGGTTTGGCCGTTGGCGAATACTCCCTGGAGTGATGGCTATGCTTTTATGTCACCAGTCGATCGTTATGGCAAGAAGGGGCGGAACGGATTCGGATTGGCTGACATGTGCGGTAACGTGTGGGAGTTTACTTTGGACCATTTTGATCCGACAGGTGGGCATGAAAAGCTTTATTATGCTGATNAAGATGGGAAAACCGTGACAAGACCCGTTTGTCGTGGCGGCAACTATTTTGATGTGCCGGGCAATGCTCGTTGCGCCGTTCGCCTGGGGATATTAGGCGTGCAGTATTCCGACTCTCGTGATGGTTTTCGTGTTTGTTTGGGCGTGNTGAAGGAAACGACGGCGATGATCCGGTAGTTGCTTTTGCAATCTCGTTAGTTAANTGGNATGGCAGAGTTGTGTTAGGGGCAATGGAATTGGAAAAAGCTCTAATCTGCGACGGGGTATCCTCCGATGATCGAAATAGGGGTCTTTTTGGGTTGAACAGGCCGAGTTGACTGAATATTGCGACAGAAATGACTCTTAGCTAAACTAATAGTTAGAAGATGACGTTCGAGTCGTCTTGTTAATNGATCACAGATTGGAAGAAGATGATGCTCAATCGACGTAATATACTGCAAGGTATGGCTGCTGGTGCGGGTGCTGTTATGACGGCTGCCTTGGACCCTGGCAAAGCAATGGCTTCTCCGACTGCGTCNCGAACCACGAAACGCGTTATCTTTTTTGTTCAGAATCAGGGGTTTGATCCCANNACTTGTATTCCCGCGGGTATGAGTGACAGTGGTTCTTTGGCTAATGCCACATTGCCGGAGCCGATCAGTCCGTTGGAATCCTATAAAGATCGCCTGCACATTATCAATGGCCTGCATGGAACTCATACCACTCCCTCGCATAGCGCGTTCTTTGGCGCCCTTGGTGGATATCGTGGTGGTGATGGCGTCCCTCCAAGCGACTCGACGATCGACTACGAAATAAGTAAGCTTCTTCCGGAGACTTTGCTACCGCATTTATGTATCGGCATGGACTCGATTGAGAATATGACGACCAAGCCAACAGTTGCTAATCTCTCAGCGAGNGGCGCGGGCCAGCCGATTTTCATGCACTCGAATCCGAATCATCTGTATCAAATGCTTTATGGTGGGATCTCCACGGGAGATATTCGCAAACAGCACGAGGCAAAATCTAACTTGCTCACTCAAGTTGAAAAACTGGCTAGCTCCAAAGGGCAGTCACTCCCTAGCGAGACGGCTCAGCGGTATGGGCAGTTTGTCCAGGGGTTCCGGGATACAAACGGATTGCAGGATCGTCTGAGTAAAGTATCCAACCATTTACGTAAATTTGCGCCGGTCGTCGATGAGCGATATGCCAATCCCGAATTTGAGACNGATTGGCACGATGCGCTGCTGGAACTAGGTATTTCGGCGCTCACATCCGGGATTACCAATACGCTGACGATCGGTTCCGGACGAGGTGAAATTTTCGGTGCGTGGAAAGGNATTGGCGTTGAAAAGCAGGGTCACGACTTGGGCCATATCGCTCAACCAGATAATCCAATCTGGGTTAAGATTCGCCAGTACAACAGCAGGATGCTGGTGAAACTGATGGAAGCGCTCGANAGCATTCCTGAAGGTAGTGGCTCCATGATGGACCATACGTTAATTGTTTACACCAGTAACAATGCTGATAAGCAACACACGAGCGGAGCTAATTGGCCTGTGATGCTGCTTGGTAGTTTTGANGGNGCCTTCAAGACCGGTTGTTTCACACAACTGGATGGGAAGCGACCGATTAACGCTCTTTACACGTCAATCCTGCGAACCGTGGGCGCGAATGTCGACCGTTTTAATATGGATGAAAAGCTGGCGAAGAAATTCGACAAAGCGACTGGCCCGTTGAAGGAAATACTTACATGATCCGGCAGATAGCCCTCTGGTTCGCCTTTCTTTTCATTGGTTGCGAACCGCTTGTGGATGCTGATCAGTATATCCCCGGCCAACCCGTAGAGAAGGACTTCGCGGAGTTTGCTGAAGGTTTCCTCACGAAACATTGTGTTGATTGCCACAGTGGAGACGATCCTGCNGGNGACCTGGCTCTAGATGTTCTCGGCAGTGTCGAATCGGTCAATGCAGATATTTGGAAAAGTGTTTGGGCGCAAGTCACTCTTAAAGAAATGCCTCCTAAGGAGGCGGAGCAACCGGAAGTTCTCGCACGACTGCAGTTCTCTGACTGGATTATTGGCGAGCTAACCCGTGCACTACAAGGGAAAGGGGGGTTTGTTGATCATCTGGATCCTAATAAGGCGAACTTTGTTGATCACGCCTTGCTTTTTGGTGCACTTCCGAACCAAATTAAGCTTCTCCCTCCATCATCCCCCACTCGAATTTGGCGGGTTACCCGTGAAGAACACATTACGCGGTTGAATGAATTGATTAACAAAGAGCCTGAGTACCAGCCGGAAAAACCGGGGCTGCGTACTCAGGGTGACGTGGTTCCAACCAACCACGGCGGCGAACTGAAGATGTATTTTGGGACAGACCGTATCATCCAGTGGCAGGGTGGTACGGTTGCTTATGCTACGGCGGTTAAAAGCGTTCCGGCGATTTTGTCGTCAGCAAGGAAACACGGATTGGAGAACTACCCGGCTTTCTATACTGTCAATAGCGCCGAGGCGACCCAGATTATGAACGTCGCCAACGATGTGCTTAGGTACATGGTTGACGGTCCTCTTAGTATCGCTAAGCCCTATCAGATTACGGATGATCCTAATTCAATTAAAGATAAAATGGTCGGGGACCTCCGTGGCCTGCCAACGAGTATCGTATATAGCACGAAAGTCATGCGACCGTTAACTCCGGTTTACGACTTGTTTGAACTTCAGGAGTCTACAAATCAGAACCAGCGTGCGGCGGTCGACTTTTTGTTCGAATCGCTAACCTTTCGGACCCCTACACCGGCCGAATCAGACATCTATATGCAATTAGTAGAGGACTCGATTGAAAAGCTTGGAGCCAAGGACGGGACCATACTTGGGCTTTCGGCAATTTTTCTGGATCGTGATGCCTTGTTCCGCTCGGAATTGGCAGAATCTGGAGAAGCTGACAAATTTGGTCGCGTCATGCTGCAGGATTGGGAGTTAGGCTTGGCAATCAATCACGCATTTAGTTACATCAAGCCGGACGAAATTCTGCGGGAAGCAATAGTTTCTGGGCGGATTCGATCCCGAGATGACGTGCGTCGAGAAGTTGAACGAATCCTTCAGGACGACAGTATTCGTAAACCGCGGGTTCTTCAATTCTTCAGGGATTATTTTGACTACGACCTTGGCGGTTACATTTGTAAAGATTCAGGTGCGCTCGCACAAGCAGGCGTCTCCAATCGAGGCACAGCACATTATCGCGCAATGTTTGATGCGACAGCCAGTACTGACAGGCTTGTAGAAATTATTTTGCAAAAAGATCAGGATGTATTTCGGAAGTTACTGACAACTGATCTGGCGGTTGCCACGAAAGCAGATGCGATTTATTTGGGCAAGCAGAATACCCCTGAAGAACGTAAGAGTTCGATGGAAGCGGAGGAAGCTTATCAGCAGGAACTGAAAAAGAAACTTGCAGACGAACTTGAGAAATGGAAAAGAGAAAATCCTGGTAAAGAACCGCCTAAAGCAAAAAAACAACCAGCTAGGAATCTGAACCACAACGTTACGTCGGTAGAAATTGCAGGAGACAAGGAATTTGCGCGGGTAAGCCGGCGTAGTTTTGGGGCCGGTACCATGAAGCCTGAACGTACATTGACTACCACGACGGAGGGGCAGCGTTTGGGTTTGTTGACTCACCCCGCTTGGTTAGTTTCCCATTCGGATGCGATGGATAATCATGCGATTCTTCGTGGGCGCTGGATACAGGAGCGTCTGATTGGTGGCGCAATTCCTGATGTTCCAATCACGGTGGATGCGATGCTGCCTGATGAACCCCAGACGTCGTTGCGTGAACGGATGCGAGTGACTCGGGAAAGTTATTGCTGGAGTTGTCACCGCAAGATGGATCCGTTAGGTCTCCCGTTTGAAATGTTTAATCACGCCGGACTATACCGTGAATTTGAATTGAATGAAGTGGTTGATACTTCGGGCGAAATTATTGATTCAGGGGACCCGGAATTGGATGGAAAAGTTGGCAATGCTCTGGAATTAATTGATAAACTCGCGAATAGTGAGCGGGCCGAACAAGTGTTTGTGCGCCATGCGTTTAGATTCTGGATGGGCCGTAACGAGACTTTACATGATGGCCCGGTTCTGCAAGATGCCTACGAAGCCTATAAGGCTCATGGTGGTAGTATGAATGCGATGCTCGCTTCGTTACTGACCTCAGACGCGTTCCTGTACCGTAAAAGGTAAGCATCTCAGGATTGAGAACAGCGGCCGGTTAAGGCGTTAAACGCATATAGACCTCGAGTTCCCCAGAGTTGTCGTGAAGTGTACTGAAGTTGTCTTTGCAACGGACAAAAAGTAACCCGTCTTGTGGGGCTGGGAACGAGGCGCGGGCTCCTAGTTCAAATTCCGTACTTAGTTCAAAGTCGCTGAAAATTACACCCATGAGACTACCGTTGCCGCGATCATCTCCACTGGCAGTCACTTCTTTCTCATCCGGAGTCAATGACCACTTGCCTACGGCTGCGATGTCATACGCTTTCCCTTTTTCAAGAACTAGGCCAGACGCCTGCCAACCGTATTTCGCGAGCACCTTAACCTTTAATTGTCTGGTACCGTTGAGCCGGGCAAATTGTTTGTTCCATTGCCAGGCACAGAGATCGTTTCGATAGCCATTTTGCAGATGTTTAAGGAAGAAGTCATATTCGAATGAAATCTGGGCAGCAATATCTCCGTAGGTCTGCTCAAACGAAACCATAGGTTGTTGTTGCATCAGCGAGATCGCCAGCGGCTTAAATCTGCCTGAGTAATTAGGGTTGTTCGATAAAAGCTGACAGAGCGCCCAACGCCAGGCATAATCCTGCCAGTTTCCGGCGGGTGCTCTTCCCGGGATCGCGATTTCGAGTAATCCCTTCGGTTGGGAATTTTGGAGGTAATCGATCACTGTTGTTGGTAGATTGACCTGATTGTCGCCAAGTCGCCAGTACTGCCCGAGTTCCGCGATGCCCTCGGCTAGCCACGTAGGTCCAGTGGACCCAAACGTCAGAGAACAGAATCCATGGGTGCTTTCGTGCTGTACGACACCATGGTCGGCGCATGAATAGATGACGGCACGCCTATTATTCCCATTGGATGACGAGAAGCAGATACCGGCTCCCTCTCTTATTTTCGCAATGCCAGCGGGTTCATGCAGGATATTGTCCGGCCATCGCGTGATGTCCTCGACAATAAAACCTTCAATAATAGTGGACGGCTTGGCACGAAAGTAACCGCCAAGTAAGGAATGCATGGTTTCTAGTTTCTCTAATAAAACTCTGGCGTCCAACTCGGAAATGTCACTCATGAAGATAAAATTCTGAGAGCGGATGATACGAGGGTTCATCGGTGTGCGGCTTAAATGCGCATATTTCTTACGCAGTGCGCTGTCGAAGCCATCTCGGTTGGCGGGTCTAAATTTAGTCACCAGTGAGATAGATTTAATAATGAAATCGCCAGTGTTCAACTCTTGAATCGTCGCCCGTTCTACTTCCATTGACGCGGTGATCAGCTTGGGGTCGGTGCTGGTAAACTGAACAACGCAATTCGGTTCTAATTCAAACGAGAGAATCTTCTGTTTCGTGTGTTGATTTGCGGGAACGTTAACGAGTAGGCGGTCGTTTAGAATCTTGTTGTAAGTTGCAGTCAGTTTGTAGGATTGATATTCGCTAGATGGTGGCGAATCAGGGTTGGCCTGAACGATTTCCGTAGATTGAGGGTCTAAGACTAATGTCAGTGAGGCTAGCTTACCATTCGTTTTGCCTAGGCGATTGAAACGACCCTCGAATTGAACAATATCGCCTGCATTTAATTCGCTTAGTGCTAACCGCCCACTAATTTGTGACGTGACCGGAGCTCTCAGGCGAGTCCCGTTGTTAAGGACTACACTCTGTTGATTTGGATTGGTGGAGATTAAAGCATCGGTAGTGCGATTGTCCCTGGTCTTAATCGAAATGTTCTGTCCCGCTCTGGAAGTCACAGTACCCTCGATGACCGTTTCGCTAGTGATCGTGATTTGGGCAGGAAGTATCTTCAGTGGGAGAAAGATACTCGCAACACATGTTATTGCTAATCGTAAGTAACATCCTGTAGACACCGAAAGGGTTCCTTGGAGGTTGTGAGACAACTTAGGTATAAACCTTGACGCTAGCGATTTGATGATACAAAGGCATAATGTTTAAGGAGGAGGCTGGCAGAACTAGAACGGCAAAGTCACATCGAGCCCGCGTTCGTCGGAGTCCTCGGGGAAATAAAAAGTTTTATTGTCCATCTTTCGGCATGTTTACAGGTTAATAATATCTTGGTAATTGGTACTCCGAACAGTTCCGCCACCAAGTAGGTCACTGTTGTTGAGGGCTTCCTATATTGGCCCTTGCAGCAGTGGCCGATTATTTCATAAGTCAATTGTATACCACGGATAGTGATTGGAGAATTTCAATTTCTATAACCCTACTCATAGCCTAAGGACGAGTAGTAGTTAAGAAGGAGAAGTCACCCAATTTGAAGCCGGATACACGTCTACAAATAGTGCATGTCCAATTTGATCGAAAAACGAAAAAAGATTGTCAAAGCGGCCATGAATTGCCGTGTCGAGCTCATTGCGTATGCGCGTTCCCTTGTTGGGGATTATTCCACGGCCGAAGATGTCGTGCAGCAGGCCTTTTTGGTGGTATTTGATAAATTTGAGCAGTTTCGAGAAGGCTCTTCTATGTTGGCCTGGTGTCGCGCTATCGTGAGAATAGAGGTTTTCAGGCTGAGGGATGTCGAACGTCGGGAGCGAACGCTTGCTTCCCGTTTGCTAGATGATGTTATCACATCAGCCTATGAAGAATTTCAAACTGAGCGCAGAATTACAGAGGCAGAGTCTTGGCGAAGGTCTTTGCGTTATTGCTTGAAACGAATTTCGGAACGTGGTCGTGGTGTCATGAGGGCTCGATTCGTTGATGGCTTGTCCTATCAACAAATTGCAGAACACCTGGGGATGAAGATAGAGGCCGTCAGAAAGTCGTTGTATCGAGATAAACAAAAATTACGATCATGCGTAGAAGCAAAGCAAAGGCAGGGATCATGAGTGACGAAGATAACTCGGAAGATTTAATAGATCTTTTTCTAAATGATGAACTTGATGACGATGGAAAAGAGCGGCTCGCATCACTTATGGAAAATGACACCAAGATAAAACAGCAGTTTGTGGAGCGTCTGAGTTGGGATACGGAAATTTGGTCCACATTGAACGACGATCCTACTACTGAATCAGTAAGCTTGGCCCAAGCCGTAAGGCTGGCACCGAGTCGTCAAAACACCTCACCGCCGAGGGGGCGATCCGCATCGGTTATGTTAGTCATCACGGCGGGGCTTTTTATTGCCATAGGGCTGTATCAAATATTTGATCGCACTAACAATAATCTGTCGATGCCGAACGACTTGGAAAGCCAACAAGCCCCGTTGTCCGTGGCGAGAGTGACGGGCCTTAACGGGGGGTTAATCTGGACCGGTGATAGGGGGCAAATAGTACGTAATATTAAGGTGGGTACCGAGTTAGCTGGTGGAACGATTGAAGGCCTGGCACCGGACTCGTGGTTTGAACTACAGTTTCATGACGANTCAACTGTTATGATCGCCGGGTCGTCATTACTGACTTTTGGAGATGANGGGCAAAAAATACTGCGGTTAAGAGAAGGGCGACTGTCGGCTAACGTTTCTCCGCAACCCCCGGAAAAGCCGATGGTAATAAACACCCGGTCGGCTGTATTGTATGTAATTGGCACTCAATTCGATTTGGAAGCTAATCTTGTGTCCACGGACCTTAGGGTAAATAAAGGTGCGGTTAGGTTTAAGCGGTCCAGTGATGGCGAAGAGGTGGTGGTGAATGCACACCATCAGGTTACTACGGATCAGGACACGACTCTGCGTCCGATGAAGATACCCAACGCCACGTATAATTGGAAAAGCCAGTTGAATGGCCAAAGCGGTAATTATGGTAAATGGAAACCTTCGACGAAGGGTAACTCGGCCTCATTAAAAGCCATCCCTCTTGTTCCACCGGGTACTGAAGTAGTACTTTTCTTAGCCGGTATTTCTGTCAGTCGCTCTGGAGGTTCCCCTGTGGTAGTGCTGCCGGACGCGAAATTCGTACTTCGTGGTAAGTTGAGAGAGGAGACCCGAGTGTATTTTGGTATCCGAGTTAAGCATTCTAACGGTGAATACGCGGGGATGTTTAGAGGGGATCTTAATCAGTTGCAACCAGTATCTAAAACAGATGAAGAAGGTCGGTTTGAAGCGGTTTATCACCTGAACCAATTTGTAATTGATCCCATCGTCCTGAAGACTCCGATGGAAAATGCCCCCAGTCCAGCAGGGTTAGTATTGGATGGTATTTGGGCGTTTACTCATACGAATTCCCCTTCGGGGCTGGAAATCTTTGACGTCGAGTTGCTGCCACCGGATAATTGAAAAGCAGTCTCTGAGGAAATAACGGATTAGGCTAGCGGAAATANCAGGACAGAAAAAACTAAATGAACCACCTTACTAGAATACTTGCCGTTATAACCTTGGGGTTGCTTTCAGCAACCGCGTGTTNTGCGCAGGCTGTTGTAAGCAAGAGGTTGGAAGACGCAAGCCGGAAGTCTAATTCAGCGCCTAATATCGTACTGTTGCTAGCGGATGATCTGGGATCTGCTGATATCGGGTGTTACGGCGGTCCGGTCAAAACCCCGGTTTTAGATGAGTTGGCCGCGGGTGGGGTAAAGTTTACAAACTTCTATTCGGCCGCTCCGGTTTGTTCCCCAGCAAGGGCCTCNCTACTTACTGGAAGGCATCATNTGAGGACCGGNGTGTACACGGTGATACAGGATCATATGCACGATATGCATCTTGAGCTNGATGAGGTCACGATTGCAGANTTATTNAAGACAAAGGGTTATGAAACAGCGCACGTCGGTAAGTGGCACTTGGGAACACCGTTCCGAGGTAGGAAGAAGCCCTGGATCGATGAACAAGGGTTTGACTATTGGTTTGCGACGGACTTGAATGCCGCCCCTTCCCACAAAGATCCGGTAAACTTTTGGCGTAATCGTGAGCGAGTNGGANAAATCGAAGGCTATGCTTGCCAAATAGTTGTCGATGAAGCGATCGACTGGCTTAAGGATCACCGTAACGCCCAACAACCCTTTTTCATTAATATGTGGTTTCATGAGCCACATGCGCCGTTGGCTGCTCCCCCGCAAATCATCGAAGAGTACGGAGCTCTAGATGACCCAGCCGCCATATATTCAGCGACGATCGATAATACGGATCGAGCCATTGGGCGGCTTGTGCAACATCTCAAAGCGACGGGGGAATTCAAAAATACATTGATCATCTATACGTCAGATCATGGAAGTTATCGGCAAGAGCGAAATGGGAACCTTCGAGCCGGTAAGGGATCCATGTTTGAGGGCGGCATTCGTGTACCGGGAATTTTTCACTGGCCGGATGGAATTAAAGGGGGNCGGATCCAGACTGTTCCAGGCGCTGCAATCGACCTCTTGCCGACGATTTGTGCAATCGCGGAAATCGACTTGCCGACTGACCTGCACGTTGATGGTGCTGATTTGGGATCCTTGCTAGAGGAATCCAACAAGGCGTTTGAAAGACAACAACCACTCACCTGGCATTCTCCTCTAAGTAACCCCGTAGCAGTGCTTCGTGAGGGAAATTACACGCTCGTGGGATACAGAAATGGCGAATTCCCGAAGGATAATGAAGCGATCGAAACGGTGATGGCAAAAATGCGTGTCCATTTGGAAAAACACGTAGGTAAAAAACTCAACGCGCAGGAACTATGGCACGAATGCTACAACAGTCGCCTAAGCACAGCGGAATACAAGAAGTTGCGTGGTGAATTTGTTACCTTGAATTCGTTTCAGGAACGTTGGACCCCGTTGATTAAGTCGGGTATNGGCGGAATNAGNAGAGTNCAGCTTTTCGATTTGTCGTCAGACCCAAAACAACAGAAAGATATATCCGGCGACCTGCCCGAGCTGAAAAACCGCTTGGAAAACAGGTTGATCACGCTTCATCAGCAAATCATTCGGGAGGCTCCCATTTGGGGGGATGGCAGATCGGAAATAGGCATGAAACAATTGGATCCGCTGTTTCCGATCAAACTTAAAACGACGTTCGATGCCTTTGCCTATGTAAACCGGATTCCCACCTTTCCCGGCAAGGACGAGTCTCAGGATAGCCTCGCCCAACGCATTCTCAGTCGATTGGCTAATCAGGAAGGCAGGATTCTTGTTAAATTGCCTCCGGAAATGAATCACTACACTTACAACGGCTTTAAATTGGCCGTCGAAGGTGTGAACTCCACAACGTCGGGGCGTTGTATAGGCTGCCATCAATTACCTGGCTTCGCCGGCAAAAGCAACGTTGGTGATGATGTGCCTTCGCTGCGTAACAAAACCTATTCCTTGCCCCGGCTAGAGGCGCTACTTCAAAATCAAACACATCAACACATCAAGCTAGATAAGACTCAACGCATCGAGTTATTAGCGTTAATCTACTCCTTGAAAGACCTATCTGACGACGAGTTTAGACGGGCGGTCCTTGAGTNGACTGTTCTTGACACTTCCGGAGATTATAGAAAATGAATCCTGCTTCAAGGTTNTTATGTATCGTTGNTCTTTTCCAGTTACCTTATTTATCCGCCGCGGACGACGCATTGATTAGTGGTAAGGTGCTTGATGAAAATGGCGCCGGAATCGAGGGGGTGATGGTTTCAGCGGTGGATGATGCAAGTCGTAAATGGGTGTCAGTCTTCACGCATAAGGATGGAACGTTTTCGATCACGGGACTGCGCCAGGTTAATCACAAGGTGAGAACACGGCTGACGGGACTCGCAGACGAATGGCGTAGCGTNGTAGAGNCGGNNANGAAAGANCTCGTGATTCAAACACGCGTNGCGGTNGGCCAAGAACTTGAGTTGCAANGGCCAGCGAGTAGTGCCTTTAGCATGCTGAAATTTGAAAATCCACGGGATAAGATGAATTTCAAGATGTACTGCACNTACTGNCATCAGGTCGGGACGCTCGGGTTTAGAACACCGGAGAAGCCTGTTGACTGGCAAACGATGATTCGTCGCATGGACGGCTTTGGCGGGTTGTATCGGCACACTCAAGACACGATTGTCGAACGGCTGCGGGAGACCTATTCAGAAGAGGGTGTTGCCAAATGGCCAAAATTTATCCCCCCNCCAGCTCCGACNGGGGCAGCAGTAGCGGCGGAAATTACGATGTGGGAGCTAGATGAATTACATCAGGGATCTTTTCATGACCTGGAAATGGGGCGGGACGGGAAGATTTACGCTGTTAATATTAGTAAAGGTCGGTTGATCATTTTAGATCCTAATTCCGGCGAAACCGATCGGATTCCATATCCTCGGGGAGCTCATGGGCCCCATTCTATTGAAACTGCGAATGATGGTAGTCTTTGGACCACTATGTGTGCGTCCGGCCAGATGGTACGCTTTGATCCTGCCTTAAAACAATTTGAGACTTATAGCAGCGCGGAATACCCGAAACCACGTGGTGGTTATCCACATACGTTGCGAATTAATCCGAAGGACAAAGAAGGCCTCATTTGGTATACCGATGCGGGCTCAAATTCGTGTTTCTCTTTGCATCCGATTACCCATGAAGTCAAGGAATATAAGCTTTTAAGTGCAGGTCAGGCTGTTGGCGCAGGGCGAGGTGAGTCGCGGGGAGTCACACCTTACGGTATCGATTTCTCACCGGTCGACGGTATGATTTGGTATTCCAAGTTGAATGGNAACCGGATCGGGCGCATTGACCCTTCCGCTCCCGATGGNGATGTGANCGAGTGGAATCCTCCATTTCGAGGGCCTCGTCGCCTTCACGTCGCGCCAGACGGCATGGTTTGGGTGCCGGGGTTTGGGTCAGGGGTATTTGGTAAGTTTAATCCGGATACGGAAAAATGGGCGGTCTACGCGTTACCAGATAGCGAGAATCAAACTCCTTACGCTCTCAACGTTGACAAAGATGGTATTGTTTGGATTTGTGGAACAGGCAACGATACGATNAACCGTTTTGATCCCGTGTCCGAAACGTTGGTCGAGTACCGCCTTCCAATGCGGGTGTCTTATACGCGAGAGATCGAGTTTGATGATGAGGGCAATGTATGGACGAGTACTTCAGGGCCAGCACGGCATATGGAACGTGGAGTCGGGGCTGTGATTAAGATTTCATTGCCCAAGAATCTACCTGCCGGTGGGGGTATCCAACTGGTTCCCAAATACTACGACGGAATGCATGACGTAGGCAACTTGGCAGCGNCGCCGACTCCGTCAACACCACGCCCGGACAATAGGGCCCTCTTCGTAAAAATTGATAAGNCGGANATGCCCAAAGCATATTTCGANCAACCACATCAGAAATATGTGGACGCNCGGATGGCGCAAATACCAAGACAAAACAGTGACAAAGTTGGGCAACTATGGAAGGAATTCACCCGTCTTCATCCGGAACGAAGTCGGGATGGGCAAATGTTCGTTCGAATTATGGAATATGTCGCGAGTTTGGATGTTACCGGCCCACAACGTAGGTTTGTCAAGAAATGGCAACATCATTATTTCGGGGAATCGCCAAACAATCTTGCAGGGCGTTCTATTGAGAATGGACGNTTGGTTTTCGAGCAGGCAACCTGCANTCGTTGCCACAGTATTGAAGGNAAGGGGGCCAAACTGGGACCTGACCTAACCGGAATATCCAANANGTTTCAGGGGGCTAAACTTCTAAATCAGGTCGTCCGGCCGTCNNTCGAGATCAATAAGGATTTCCAACCTCAATTGATCGTNGTGGATACCGGACAGGTTCTCACCGGAGTGGTGATTGCCCAAACGGANNAACAAATTACNTTGTTNCCCAATATGTTAAAGCCTGAAAAGACGCATGTGCTCGCCAAAGCCTCAATCGATGAACAGCAAACNTCAGCGGTNTCGAGCATGCCCGTTGGATTGCTCGATACTTTCAGTCACGATGAGATCATGGATTTAATCGCCTATATTCAGTCCGTCCCACCTAAAAAGGAGCCCGCCGGGCCCGTAAAATGAAGCGTTGGTTGTTAATATTGGCGGGCGGCTTGTTTTCGGTGACGGGAATCGGACTGGAAACGGTCGTTTCAGATGAAGTGATCGATGAATTGCTGGTGACGACATGTGTGGATTGTCACGATAGCGATACGGATACCGGATTTGATATCAGCAGTTTGTCCTTTGAAATGACGGAGGACAACCAGTTTCGAAAATGGATCAAGGTGTTTGACCGCTTGAGTCGCGGTGAAATGCCACCGAAGGATGCTGTGCAACCACCATTGGAATTGAAGGCCCAGGCATTGGCCCGAATGGAACAAAGATTAACCAAGATAAATCGTGAAAAACAGCAGGTGGCCGGACGTGTGCCATCGCGTCGTTTAACACGAGACGAATACGAACATGTCCTTCACGATTTATTAGGGATCGGCGGGCAAATTGCTAGATATTTACCCCCAGAAAATGAGGCAGCCAGTTTTGATGTCGTTGCCGATAAACAAGAAATGTCAAGTGTGCATGTCAAAGGACTGCTTGCAGCGGCGGACCTTGCTTTGGATGAAGCGATAGAATTGGGTGTGAAACCCTACCTTGGTCCCAGAGAAATCGATTATTACAATTCTCCCTACATCCAAATGTGGGTTGATCGCGAACTGCGACGTGGTGGCGGTACGGTGTTTAAGACTGATCAGGATGTGGTGACCTTTCGCGGCGCCAATTATGTGTTGCGTTCGGATGCTAATGGAATGCGATTCGACGTCCCTGGTCAGTATCGAATTACTGTAACGGCGGCCCCACACAATCAGCGGTCCTCGATCACCGTTAGTCTTAAAAGGCAAAATGATCTACAGGGTCAAAGCGAACTATTTGCTGCGTGGGACTTGGGCGGTGATGAATACCGCACCGTATCAACTACAAAATATCTGCGTCCTGATGACTATATTTACGTTAGTGCGGATGAGCTTGACCCTGCTCCTGATGGCAAGGTGATTTATAATCGCGAATCTCAGCCGGCAAGCCAATATAAAGGTGAAGGGGTACGTATTCGAAAAGTTGTTGTTCAGGGCCCCTTGGAAAAAGTGTGGCCGCCACAACGAACGAGAGACTTGTTTCCTGGTGTCGGCTGGGAATTTCGAAAACCGGACCAGCGTGGACGTAGTCAGGCTTACTATCCGGTCCTATCCAAGGCACCGATCGAACACATACGCGATAGTGTAGCTGCGTTAGCACCTCGTGCATTTGGTCGGGAAGTGTCGGCGGGGGAAATTGATAGGCTCGTATCCCTCGCGNGACCAGTGCTCGGCTCCGGCCAGGGTTTTGTGGAAGCAGCGCGTATTCCATTACGTGCCGTTTTGTTGTCTCCAGAGTTGCTCTTTCTGAAGGGCGATAGTGGTNCTTTGGANGGAATTAGTTTGGCGAAGAGACTATCAGCATTTTTGTGGCGAAGTATCCCGGATAGAGAATTAGTGGATTTGGCAGTGGGGAANAAACTTAGCAATCCTNAGATATTGGCCTCTCAAGTTGAACGAATGTTAGCTCACCCTAAGTCCCAGCGGTTTGTTATTGACTTTTTAGATCAATGGCTCGAATTACGGCGGATCGATGAAACCACCCCAGATGCGTACCTCTATCCGGAATACGACGATGTATTACGGCGAGCGATGTTAGCAGAGACACGAGGTTTCGTCGATTATCTGATTAAGGCAAACTTAAGCACTGATAACCTGATCGACTCAGAATTTACTTTCATCAATCGAAAGATGGCAGAACACTATGGAATCGACGGGGTGATGGGAGAAGAGGTGAGAAAGGTGACACTTGCTGATCATAGCGTTCGGGGTGGGATTATTACGCATGCGTCGATTTCGAAAATAACAGCGAATGGTACGGTAACCACACCGGTAAAGCGTGGAAATTATGTGCTTTCAACTCTTCTTGGCCTCCCTCCAAACCCACCACCGCCTAATGTAGGTTCCATCGAACCGGATACAAGGGGCGCGACTACGATCCGTGAAACCCTTGCGAAGCACCAGGAAATCCAAACATGTGCTGTTTGTCATAGGAGAATAGACCCCCCGGGCTTCGCACTGGAATCTTTCGATCCCGTTGGAAATTATCGCGATCGATATCGCAACAGCCGTGGAGTGACGCGGGAAAAAAATCCCGGCCTTCGTTATCTTCATGTGGATTATGATTTGGGGAATCTAGTGGATTCGTCTGGGATCACTGAAGATGGCGAGCCCTTCGGGAGCATCCTCGACTATAGAGAAAAGTTGCTTCATTCTTCAGAGCAGGTAGCTCGGAATGTAGTTTCGCAACTACTGGTTTTTGCGACGGGGGCGGAGATCGAATTTGCTGACCGCATAGAAGTAGAGAAGATTCTTGCGAGCACCAAAGCCGATGGATACCGTATGAGAAGTTTGATACATCAGGTTATTCAGAGCAGGTTGTTTAGGGATCGATAATGCATATTCCAATTTCACGGCGTGAAATGTTGAAAGCTTCCGGAGTGTCGGTTTCACTACCGTTGCTAGAAGCCATGAGTCCGGCTCTCCTCGGGCAGGGAACTGTCGCGCCGAAGAGGATGGTGATGATTTGTAGTACGCTTGGTTTGCATTCACCGTCGCTTTATCCGAAGCTTACCGGGAATGACTATGAGACGACCGAATACCTTTCCATTCTTCAGCAACATCGGAATGATTTTAGTTTGTTCGCGGGATTATCTCATCCTGAGCAAACCGGGAAAGAGCCGCACGATACCGAAATGACGTTCCTTTCCTCCGCTCGAAATCCGGGTCTGGGAGGTTTTCGCAATTCGATCTCAGTAGATCAGGTTGCGGCCTCTCACTTGGGGAATTTAACTCGCTTTTCATCCGTCGCATTAAGTACCGAAGGCAGTGAAAGTCAAGCTTATACAACTAATGGTGTGATGATTCCCGCGGAACACAAGCCATCCCGGTTATTCGCAAAGATGTTCCTGCAAGGTAGCCCCAGCGAGGTACGTCGACAACGACAAAGATTGGCAGAGGGTCTTAGTATTCTGGATTTAGTTGGCGACCAAACGAAGGGACTGTCGGATAAAACAAGCGCGAATGACCACCGACAATTAGACGAGTATTTTGAGGCTATCCGAGAAGCAGAAAAGGATCTTCAGGAGTCAGAAGCATGGTTCGATAAGCCGAAGCCCAAAGTAGACGTGATCGCTCCCCAAGATATTGCTGAGAAAGCCGATCTCGTTGGTCGCGTTACCAGTTGGTTTAAAATGATCCCGCTAATTCTACAGACGGATTCATCCCGGGTGGTAAGTTTGGTCATTCAGGATCATCTTGTTGTGCCGTCCATTAACGGCGTGACGGCTGAACACCATAACCTGTCCCATCACGGTCAGGATCCCAACAAGATTCGTCAGTTAAAACTGATTGAGAAGGAAATTTTGGGGACCTTCAATCAACTGCTGACGTCGATGTCTGAGACGCAGGAATATGGTAAGCGTTTGTTGGACCATACCTCAATCCTCTTTGGTAGTAATCTTGGAAATGCAAATGCGCACGATCCAAGAAACCTGCCGATTTTTGTTGCAGGTGGCGGTTATGAGCACGGTGGATTTATAAAAGCAGGTGAGAAAGAGAATAACACACCGCTTTGTAACCTTTACGTGAACCTTTTACAGCGTATGGGTGTCGAAACAGACTCGTTTGGAACGAGTACTGGCGTTCTACAGTTTTAATCCGTCGCATCGGCGAGGCCTTCGCCTCGTTACCTCCTACGGTGCCTTATAGTCCTGATTGGGAATCATTGTTTCCGCACGAACTGAAACTTTCCAGGCTTCTAACTCATTCAGTAATCTGGCTGTCAGGTCTATTTCCTGCTTCGACAGATCCCGCTTCTCCGAGAGGTCCCTTTCGAGGTTATAGAGTTCGACCCCAACAGGGTCGTAAGTTTGAATCAGTTTCCAATTCCCTTTGCGAATGACACTCGAGGGGACACTAGAAGGGTGTCCGTTGTAGTGCGGATAGTGCCAGAAGAGTGCTCGTTCCTTTATTCGGCCTTTTCCGTCTAGTAACGGTGTCAAATCCACTCCATCCTGGTGTTGATTAGGCAGTAACTTCATGTCGGCGGCGTGAAGGCACGTTGGGTATAAATCAGAACTTGTGGACGGCGTATGGACGACAATGCCCTGACCTGCAACTCCTGGCCATTTAATGATTAAGGGGACGCGAATTCCACCTTCATAATAGGCACCTTTATTAGCCCGCAGGGGTGCGTTGGAAGTCGCTTTCCAAAATCCACCATTGTCACTGGTGAAAATAACTAAGGTGTTCTTTGCCAAATCTAATTCAGTGAGTGTCTGCATGATTTTACCAACGCTGTCATCGATGCTTTCCACCATGGCGGCATAAGCGGGCAGTCCCTGCCGGTTTTCCTGTGGGACTTGTTCGTATTTGGCGGTCGTTTCCTTTTTTGCCTGAATGGGAGTGTGTACTCCGTAGTGAGGGAAATAAAGAAAGAAGGGGTCGCCGTCGGATTGGCTTTTCCTAATGAATCGAACAGCTTCGGCGGTTAGGCGGTCAGTGAGATATTCACCCGGTTCACCATCTTGGAGAACCTTCCAACTGGCCCTTTGGTTTGTCTTGGGTATCTTCCAACTACCGTTATACGGGAAAAAGTAATTTCCCGGATTGCCATGGGGATTACCACCTACATTGAACTGAAATCCGTGATGTTCAGGCATACCGAAAGTTTCTGTACCCAAATGCCATTTGCCGAAATGACCGGTACGATAGCCTGCGTCGCGTAATGCCTCAGCGAGCGTATACTCCTCCCGCGGCAAGTCNCGCAGAAAACGCCCTTCCCTTAATCGGGCTTTTGGATCCCACCTGCCTGATGGCAGCCATTCGGTCATCAGTGTTCTGGCAGGATATTTTCCGGTCATGATGGCGGCGCGAGTTGGGGTGCATACAGCGCAGGCTGCGTAGGCNTTGGTAAATCGGACACCCTGGTTCGCCAATGCGTCGATGTTTGGTGTTTGGTAATACGTACTACCCTGACAGCCAAGATCGCTCCAACCCAGATCATCTATTAGAAACAACACTATATTGTTTCTGTTTTGAGCTGTAACGTTGTGTGGGTAGGCGTACTGTAAGCTTCCGAAGACAAAAAAGAAGAACCAGAGAGCCTTAGTGGTGGTAGTAGTCATAGTGAGAAGGGGAAGTTAGGGTTTGCGTTTCTTTGCTAATGGACTGGTGTTCCGCACTGGTAAAAACCCGCGTAACTGTTCTTTGGTCCGGACGTGTTCCGGAAGAGAGGCAATATTGTACCATTCGTGGGGATCTTTTCGATGGTCATAAAGTTCCTCGTCACCGTTCGCATAGCGAATGTAACGCCAGTTTGTGGACCGAATGGCGTGGTTGTTATATCCGTGGGTCGTAATGGCTGGGTACGACCAGTTCGCGGTGGGTTGGTTTAACAGAGGTGTAAGATCCTGACCGTCGAGGGCAGGAAGTGGGGGTAGACCACACAGTGCGTTCAGGGTTGGGAAGATGTCGACTAATCCGACCGGGGCGTTGCACTTGGACTGGTTCTTTTGAGCTTCAGGAAGGGAAATGATAAATGGCACCCGGGTTGCTCGTTCCCAAAGCGTCATTTTGTGTAGATGTTGTTTTTCGCCAAAATGCCAGCCATGGTCTGACCATAGAACCACGATTGTGTTGTCGGCCGAGGGACCGGAGTCTAATCCATCAAGTAATCTACCTATCAAGGCATCAGCGAAAGCGATACTTGCCAGATAGGCGTGCATTAATTCCCTGAACTTGCCTTCTGATTTCACTAATGCCAGGTCTTCTCGTCTCTGACTTGCCATGGCTTGTCCTGCCGGGGGTAGATCCGTCAGATCATCNCTAAGNATGTCCGGTAACTTAATGGATGNGGCGTCGAATGATTGGAAGAACTCGCTTGGCGCGTAAAACGGAAGGTGGGGGCGATAGATACCAGCGATCATTAAAAACGGGGTTGGTTGATTTGATTTTAAGCTTTCGACGGCCCATTCGATCATTTGTCCGTCACCAGTTTCCTGAATCGCCTTATCCAGTGGTCCCCAGTCGAATNCCCGCGGATTTCGCGGAGGACGCTNCAGATCACGAACGGCATCTAACTGGTTAAGTGGGAAGCCGGAGGGGAAGTGNAAATTGGTAGTATCTTTGCCGGCATGTAGTTGCGATTGATAGTGCCCATCAAATCGTTGTTTGAAATAGAAGTGCCAGTCGGAGGAACGATTAAACCCGGGCATATGATGGTAAACCTTTCCNCCTCCGAACACTTGATATCCGTTCCGCTTGAAATGTCGAGGAAGGGACTCGATGTTAGCGAGCTGCTGCGGCCATTTGACGCTGTTGTCATAAATGCCAGTTGTACTCGGGCGTAATCCGGTGAGCGTGGAAACACGAGACGGGTTGCATACGGGAGCTGCGCAATGTGCGTTGGAGAACAGCGTTCCGCGTTGCGCCAGTCGGTCGATATTCGGCGTGCGAGTGTCTGGGTGGCCGGCNAGGCAGCCGACCCAGTCATTCATGTCATCCACAACAATCATTAGAACATTTGGCCGCTCNNTATCTTGCCCAGAGATGACGCCGGCCAAAAACAACAAGATCAGGATGGATTGTAAAAAATTCATAGGGGGCGATTGCGCTATTCTATTTATCCGGAGAAGTGGACGGTTCGGTACGTCCACCTTCAGAAAAGTATCGGGGGTATTGCCANGTATGTTTACGGGCCAGTGTTTTATTAGTAATGGATTGCACTTCGTTAGTCAGCCTACGAAGTAGTGATGGCTTTAATAGCGGATCTGAGGTGTTAACTCGCCACTGATGTAATTGGTTTAAGAGGGTCGTTTTGATTAGCTGATGATCTGGTGAGTTCGCAAGATTGTNAAATTCGTAGGGGTCGTTGCGGAGGTCATATAGTTGAACTTCCGGCGGGCACCGCATTAACTCAAAGGCTCTGCGAATGTCAGTGGATGCTGAGGCTATAAGGGCTGGGAGGTCCAGCTTCAGAGTGGAGTTGCGACTTGCATGATCACCGTGCAGTTTGCGAATCGTATCAGAGTAATCAGGGTGCTCGGTGTTAGGCAGAAGGCTGAGGATTAACTTAAATCGGTCGCCACGTACTGACCGTTGGGGGAAATAGTTCGGAGCTGCAGCATGTGTATGATATTCTGCAAAAAGGTATTCCCGAAAGNCCTGCTTCGGCATCAGTTTACCTGCGAAAAGAGGTTGTAATGGCACGCCTGGAAGGGCCTTCGAGACTTCAAGATTGATGGCTTTAAGAATTGTCGGCAGAAGATCTATAGTAGAGACGAATTGTTGGCTGCTTGCCTGTCGAATATGACCCGGCCAGCGAATGATCATTGGGATTCTGAGGCCCCCTTCATAACAGGTCCGTTTACCACGAAGCATATCCGCCCCGTGATCCCCGAGATAAATTACCATGGTATCATCGGCTTTGCCCGAATCCTCTAGGACTTGCAGAAGATCGCCGACTAAACTGTCTAAACGGCTTATGCAATTGTAGTAATCCGCCACAAGCTCTCGGAGGGCAGGATGATCGACTCCCATNTAGGCCATGGGCTTTATATCGTCTCCATCGAGCGGTTGTTTCGGAATTCCGTTAACCTGTCGAATCCAGGGATCATGGGCTTCTGGATAATTGATGCTAAGAAAAAACGGTTGATCGCTTCCATTAATGAACGCTTCAGCATATTTCTCATAATCCTTCAAATCTTTCCGTTGAAAGTTGGCGCTGGGAATTGCCTTGAAGTCGAAGGGGAACGCCGTCCCGGGATTGATGTGTAGTTTGCCAATGATGCCGGTACGATATCCCGCTCCCNTGAGTAGACGTGGAAGATTCGGAGTTTCATCGTCGTACAANCGAAATCCCCAAGTAGCCAGTCCAAATTGACCATGTTGGTGGGGGTAGAGTCCTGTAAGATAGCTGGCGCGAGATTGACTGCAACCTGACTGAGGAACATAGGCCCGTCGAAAAATAATTCCCTCACCGGCGAGTCGATCAAGGTGAGGCGTCTGAGCATACAGGTCGCCGTAACAACCGAGTTCAGGTCCATTATCCTCGGATACAATTAGTAAAACGTTGGGACGGTCTGAGGCGTCCACGGACGAACAAAAAGATGTGAAGGCATACGCGAGTACGATTATCAGTGAGCGGTTTAGTAGAACCATGTAAGCCCTGTCTTGTAGAGAGAGTCAACGCCAGCCAAGCATTGGCGGAACATAAAGTACGTGATCACTCGAACGCTACCTGAAGCTCGAGGATGCCAACCGCCGAATTTTCCTGAGGAGTCATGTGGATTCGAATCGCGTCGCATTGGAGTGGCGATGCGGGATGGATCACGTTGTACTGATTGGCTCGCGTGTCATATCGATCGGTAGTATACAAACTAAAGGGCTTCCANACCCCGTCCTNGGAAACTTCAATCGACCATTCCTGCGGGAACTTAACGTCGAATTGATCCTGCATCCAATACACTCCGATACTTCTAATGTCCTTCAAGCCGTCGAATNGTGCCTCGATCCACTGCGGGCGACCGGCTTGNCCTCGGCTTGTCCAGCGAGGGACCTTGTTGCCGCTTGACCACTGCGGTTCTTTACCATCCGCAATAGCGTTAACNGTATCTAGTTTGGAAGTGTAGGAAGCTCGTAGNTCGGTAAACATGCTCTCTTTAGGGAGGGCGTGAGGATCATAGATAGCCATCTGCTCCTTGCGGGGGAACCAGACAGTCATGGAACTCGTCCCACGGTTGTTCCAAGCATAGTAGGGGGTTAGCAGGATGCGTTCTCGTTTGGCGCCTCCCTGATCAGTAACAGCCTTGCCAGACACACTCGATTGAATAAAGGAACCGTATTTCAAATCGGTTTGNATCACTCTGGACCGTAGCGTGTTAGGTAACCGGTCAAAGAAGAACCTTTGACTGGCGCCGGAATTATCGATTCCTTCAGCACAAAGAACAAACGGCCCGCGGGTGAAACATAAACGATCTTGNTTTGCTTCTACAGATGGGTGGCAAATATTGGTGCGGACCGGCATGGGAAGAGTTAGGGTCACTTGGTCCCCCGTCTTCCATTCTCGTTCGAGCGTCGCAAAGCCGTTCGAGACGTGTANGTTTGCAACGCGGCCATTGACTCGTAAGCTAACCGGCGACTTATTAGTGTCAGCAAATCGGTAAAGATCNCCGGGCACAAATTGGGCCTGAGTCCACGTCGGAATTCGCAGTTTAAGACAAAAAGAAATGGGATCAGCAGGATCGATCGAAATNTTGATGTGCCCGTCGTTGGGATAGTCGGTTGTTTGTTTAACGNCGACTTGAACGCCGTCGAATTCGACCTGGGTCGTACTTTCAGCGAAAAACGTAATGAAAAGCTCTTTTTCGTCGTGCGCGTAAGTCATGCCCGGAACTTGTGGTAAGAGTCGGGCCATGTTGGAGGGACAGCAGGCCGTTCCAAACCAAGGAGCACGTCCCGCNGTACCATGGTTGAAAGGGTACTTCCCATCGGCGTCNAGTGGATTGACATAAAAGAANCGNTTTCCTTCCAGATTGACGGCTGCCAGAACNTTATTGAGCAGCGCGACTTCAGCAACATCAAGAAATTTCGCGTCTTTGGTTAGGAGAAACATTCGGTAGTTAAACAGTACGTTACCGACCGCGGCACAGGTCTCATTAAATGCATCGGCATTGGGAAGTTCATATTTAGGACCGAAGCCTTCGATTCCGTGCACNGCGCCTAACCCGCCAGTGATATGCATGCGTGAGTCGGTGATATTCCCCCAAATCCGGTTCANCGCCTTGCCATAGGCAGGTTCGCCGGTAAGAGTACCGACGTCCGCCATGGCCGAGTATTGATACGTCGCTCGCACAGCATGGCCGACNGCTTCGGACTGTTCAATCACGGGAGCATGCTGTTGGGCGTAAGTAGGCGCCATCACTCCTTCCCCGTCAGGAACATAGGTTTNACCACGAATCTCAAGGAACTTGCGAGCCATATCNAGGTAGACTTGTTTGCCAGTGACGCGGTAGAGCCGAACAAGGGCAAGCTCCATTTCCTGATGGCCTGGCGCCTGCATAACTGGTTTACCNGAGTTATAGGCCGGATCGCCCTCGAAAAATACCNGGTTGATGTGTAGGGCACTTTTTTCTGCGACGTCTAAGAGTGTCCGTTTCCCTGTAGCGACATAGTAGGCGATCGCTGCTTCGTACATATGTCCCACATTATAGAGTTCATGACTGTGCACGATAAATGTATAGGGACTGTCTCCCATCATATCTCGTTCTTTTCCAACACCTGTGGTATGAGACGGATAGAGATACCCGTCNTCGTGTTGGGCTGATGATATTAGGTCAGCCAAATCATCCAGCGTTTTTTCTAGTAATGGGTCTTGGTTAAGTTGGAGTAGGTAGGCAGCGCCTTCCATGACCTTATAAAGATCGGAGTCAATAAACCGGTGTGGCCGGTGATCCTTCTGCTCAATTCCTTGGAGGTAGTCTCTAGCGGCTTCGAGGTGGCGAACTCCGGGTTGGGTTCGTTCGAACGCGAAAGGCACGAGTGTCTTGCGTTGGGTGATAAGCCGTGGTCGCCAAAAACTACTAGTCAGTGTTACCTTATTAAAAGGGACGGGCTTGAGGGGGTAGTCGGCCGCCGAAAGCATGATTGGTGTAGCTANGCAGGCGAGAACGAAAAGTAGATNAAGGTTTGGCTTTAGACGCACGGGGGAAACTCGGGATGAATGATAGTCTGGTTGTTATGACAAGACAGTCATTTTAATGAATTGTAGCTCGGGATTGAAGCTATGAACCCTGGCTATCTGTCGCCCGACCATTGGGTCGCCAAGGTTCCAGCCGCCGATTAGAAGTAAGTATTCCTTCTAATGCAACGAAGCGGAAACTAAAAAACTTGTCAAATCCACGTGGCCGACGAACAATCCACGCAATGACTTTGAGATCAGTTCCCGTCGACCAAAGTGTCCCTGTACCTAACGAGCATCTTGCGAGAATTGAGAATCTCGATAACTTTCGCGTGCCGGTCCTCGGGCTGCCTAAGTGTTTTAGAATGGCTGCGGCATCCCGGCGACCATTGTAGTATGAAAAATGCTACAAAGGCTACAGCTGATCGGAGGTTGAACGAATGTTCGCTTCGGCGGAACTAGTCTGATTTAATAGAGTAGATAGATTGGATGTCACACCGGAGGGATAAGAATGATGTATAGGTCGTTCATTGCTGTGCTGCTTTTAGCTGCTATTCTGTCGGTCGCGCAAAGTAGTAAACCAAAAGCAGACTCGTGGGGTGAACCTACTCGTAAGAAAGCCGAATTCTATGCGGCTAGTGATGTGCCTGAATCACATATCCTATTAACAAAACAATGGTATGAGATAGCGTCTAAAGCTTGGGGTAATTATGGCCCTTTGGAATTTTGGATTGTGGGAACCGATCAGGAAGCTGCCCAAAAGCTTGATGAACGGTATTGTGAGGTTCGCAAAAAGAAAGACGCGGGAGTGGACCTGGATGGCTGTAGAAACCGCAGCCACAATTTCGAGAGATATGCAAGGGAGGGTAATGCGGGCCTTAATACCCAAAGAAATGAGCATGCCGACTGGTCGGGTTTTATCGTCACGATGGCTTCGAAAAATCCGGGACCTCAGGAAGAGGACTATAAGTCGGTCACGCTACACGAATATTTCCATGTTTACCAGCATGCTCATATCTTCAGTAAGAGTCGAGAAGAACGAGAGAATCGAACTCAAAAAAATCCATGGTGGATAGAGGGCGGAGCGGAATATATGGCTCAGCTGTTGTACTCACGTCAAACAGGTGTTCGAGAAGGTTATTTGATCGAAAAAATGAAGCGGAAGCTTCGTGCTATCGACGATCTAGAGGATGGCGAATCTATTCGTAATATTGCCTATGGCCGCCGAGGGCATATTGCCTATAGTCTTGGCGCATGGTTTGTCGCCTTTGTAATTGATAAGAGTAGCGAAGAGGCCTTTAGGGTGAGATTTTTCAAAGACCTTAATAAACTAGGCTTCGAAGGCTCGTTTGAAAAGAATTTTGAGCACACGTCTCAAGAGCTTCTTCGGGAGTTTCATGAGGAGTTTCTGAAAAAGTCCGAATCCGAAATGTTACAAATACTACCCCCACGATAGATCGTGGTTTTTAATAGGTAGGTTCCGTACTCGTTCACCTGTTGCAGCAAAAATAGCGTTACATAAGGCGGGAGCAAAAGAGCCGATCCCNGTTTCTCCCACACCACCCGGNGCTGCTTCACTTTTCACGATATCGATATTAATTGAGTTAGGACTGTCACTCATTTTGGCAACCTGAAACCCATCGAAGTTACTGTGTATAGCGCGTCCCTTTTTCATCGGCATCTCNCCATACATNGCCTGAGAGATTCCCATGATAGTGGCCCCNTCNACTTGAGCGAGGACTCGATCAAGGCTAACAATGGTACCAGCGTCGATCGANACCCAAACGTTATCGACAGATACACTTCCCTGAGGGGAGACGGAGACTTCGACTACATGACCGGTGTATCCGAGAAAACTGCGGCAGCAGGCAATGCCCAATCCCTTCCCTCTTGGGAGATCATTATGTCGACTCCATTTCGATTCCGTAGCGACTCGCGTCAGGACNTTTTTGAGCCGACCTATATCGTAGGGATAATCCTGGGCGCTAGCTCCCCGGTTGCCAAGCTTTAATTTGGCAAGGTCAAGTTCACGATCCTCCCCCAGTGTACTCAAGAGGTATTCGTACGGATCGCGGNCGGCCGCATGAGCTAATTCGTCTGCGAAAGATGAAACGGCAAAATTCTGAAAGATATGGCACACTGCCCGTAGCCAGCCGATTCGCGTGTGCGCTTTAGCTTGGCCTACTTCGACTTGGACGTTAGGAACATCATAAGGCAGGTCGGTTAAGCCCATTTCGGCTTCCCAACTGGCGGGAGATTGCGCCTGCAGATTGAAGGTGGAACTAATGCTCGGATAAGCAGCCCGCATCAACCAGCCGGCGGGGGACCCATCTTCGTTCAGGCCCGCTTCGCAATGGACCGCTGAGATGGTGTGGAAATAGTCGTGTTGAAAGTCATCCTCGCGAGTCCAAGTTACGTGGACCGGTCGTTTGACCCTGCGTGAAAGCAGTGCAGCTTCCACACAATAGTCGGGTTTGCTTTTACGACCAAAGCCGGCACCGAGTAAGGTGACNTCGCAGTAGACTTCGTCATTNGGAATGCCCATTGCCGGGCCTACCGCCTGTTGCACAGCCTGAGGGTTCTGAGTTGCGGCCTTCAGGTAGCAAGAGATNACTTTTCCGGCTTCGTCTGTTTTGACNTCGGCTACGGCACAGGTGGTTTCCATAGGAGCGTGTGACAGATGAGGCACAGTGTAGGTGGCTTGAACGGCTTTCGGCGCGTCAGCGATTGCNGTGGCAGCATCTCCCTCTGCGCGCATGACTTGCCCGTTCGCTTGGACGGTTGCTGTCAGAGCAGCCATAAACTCTTCCGTGTCGTAATCGGCATTAGGGCCTTCGTTCCATCTGACTTTTAAGGCTTCACGACCTTGGTAGGCAGCCCAGGTGCTTTCGGCAACAACGGCGATCCCTCCGAGCTGTTGAAATACGGGAGCGCCTTGAAATCTTGGTAACTCGATGACGTCGATGACGCCTTTTACCGCTTTGGCGGAATCCGAGTCATAGGACTCAGCGATGCCACCAACGACGGGACATCTTGCGACAACGGCATGGACTTGCCCTTCGATATGGGCATCGATACCAAAAACGGCCTCGCCGGTAAGGATCGCGTCCATATCTGCGATNGGAAACTTCTTGCCGATATATTGGAAATCCTGTGGGGATTTGAACCTGAGATCCTCCGGCTTAGGTACCTCAAGTTTTCTTGCGTCTTCGACAAGTTGATGGAATTCGAGTTTTTTCTTAACACCGTTAAGGTAGACGGTATGGTTGGTTGTGGAAACGTCTTTTACGTCCACTTCCCACCGGTTTGCGGCTGCCTGCTCCAGCATGTTTCTAGCAGTGGCACCGGCAGTTCGCATTGTTTTGTAAAAGAAACGGATGCTATTGGAGCCGTCAGTGTTTTGATCGCCTAGTCTACGGTCTCCCTTGGCCTGGCGGATCACCACCTTATCCCAGTCTGCACTAAGTTCGTCAGCCAGAACTCGCGGAAGGGCTGTCCGGATACCTGTTCCCATTTCCGAACGATGTGCTAGGACCTGGACCGTACCGTCCGGCTCGACCGCCACAAAAAGACTGGGCGACAAATTTTGATTGTTGGCGAGGTCTTTTGTGCGAGCAGCCGTAGTGGTTCCATCCAGTGAACACAGGATGATGAGAGAACCTGCAGCAATTCCTTTCAGAAAATCCCGCCGTTTCACGGGAGTGGAAGTCTTCGTCTTGATTTCTGTTTCCAAACGCGATCTCTCGATCATCTCACGTAAGGTTAGATCCTGAGATGAACTAGACATTACTTCATCTCCTTCGCCGCAGTTTTGACGGCATCGCGAATCCGATTGTAAGTACCACATCGACAGATGTTCCACATGCCTTCGCTGATGTCGTCATCTGTGGGGTCAGGGTTGGCTGCAAGCATGGCTGCACACGTCATCATCTGCCCGACTTGACAGTAACCACACTGGGGAACGTTATGTTCCTTCCAGGCCTGTTGAACTGGGTGATCCCCGTTTGCGGATAATCCTTCAATCGTGACGATTTTCCCCTCGCCAATATCACTAATGGCTGTAACACACGACTGGACAGCTTCCCCATCGACATGAATGGTGCAGGCGCCGCATTCTGAAACGCCACATCCATATTTAGTTCCAGTTAACCCAAGATGGTCCCTTAGGACCCATAGTAAGGGAGTAGCAGGAGGGACGTCAGAGACGTCCCGCTGCTGACCATTGACGTTGATGGTAGCCATTGCATTAGTGCCTTTTTTTGAAGATATACGACGAGCGATAGTATAAACTTAATAGCCATTTCGCTGCTACATCAGGATCTTCCCGCTAGCGGAGAATTTGGGGTTTTGGTGTTTTGATACAGCAGAAAGTTGTTAGCTCTAGTAGAATAATGCTAACGTCGTTCCATGCGTCAGTTCCGACCGAGCTATGTCCTATCCCATGACTTCATGCAGCTTCTATAGAGAAATCACCCTTACATTCGCTAAGAGGCTTCTTTGCGTCCTATGCTATGGATTGTTCTGCCCACTTGTTTTGTTTTCACAAAGTGAATTTGACGAATATGAGACCCATGTCCGACCGTTATTGCTGAAGCACTGTGTTAAATGCCACGGACCCGATAAACAGGAATCGGATTTGAGGCTGGATCAGTCTCAATACTGGGAAGCTGGCGGTATTAGTGGTCCGGCTTTGCTGGCAGGAAGACCAGAACAAAGTCTCGTCGTTCTTGCCGTAAAGAAGATGGACCCGGATTTGTCGATGCCTCCTGGCGACGAGAAACTCAGTCGCGAGGAGGTCGATATTCTGGAA
>PAJC01000104.1 GCA_002705165.1 Planctomycetaceae bacterium
CGTCATCATCAACGTCATCATCAACGTCATCATCAACGTCATCATCAACGTCATCAACTTCGAATTCGTCGTCATCGCCTTCATTTAAGGCTTCTTCGAGCTCGTCATCAACATCCGCATCTGCGTCGTCGTCTTCTAGTTCTTCGTTGTCTTCAACTTCTTCCCATTCGTCATCAACGAATAGGTCGTCGTCTTCTGGATGGTCAACCATCAATTACTCCAGACCGGACCAATGTAGGTAACAGAAATCAGACTGCAAGCCACAGCCTCCACAGAGAAATATGTGTTCATTTAAGCTAACACATCACGTGGATTTAGTCACCACCGTTAAGCTTTATCAAAAGGGTATTTTAATCAGAAAATCAGCATTCGACTAGATTCCTAATTGCTCAGCGCTAAAACGATAATCAACGGGAACGGAATCAAAAGGAGTATCGCCAACGAACAAGCAACCCGAATTTGGGTGACTTTCAAACATCTCACTTTCCATCACTTCGGTTGCCGTTGTCAAAATCAGCTTCACCCCATCTTCCGTATTTAACAGTAATGGGCAGGTAACACGGGGAGCCTGATCGCAACGCCATTCAGCTTCCACTTCACCATTCGCTAAACTGAATTGTCTAGCTACTCCGTATTCTGCTGCATTTGGGTTATAGAAAGCAATGATTACGCTTTGGCCGTTAGGGGTTCCCACCATTCCATCAGGAAAGATATCTAGATCGGAAAGATCAAGCACGACTTCGGGATCGCTCAGCATTCCAGCGTCACAGTCCAATTCATAACGCACAACCTGCTGAGTCGGTGTATCAATATCCAATAACGTACGCGTGTTCCCTGCTCCGGTAATAATCTTTCCGTTTGAACAAATTTGATCATCTCTGAGAAGTATGAGACTCTGATCACTCACTCGCCAGAAATACAATCCAGCTTTCTTCGTTTGAAACTCTAGATCCTTAGCACCAAAAATAATTCCTTCTGAAAAAGGAACGCCATCGTTGATGATCGTGTTTTCAACATTCTGATCGATCTCATCACTCATCACAGTCTTCTCACCTGTCGCAACGTTCACCATCATCACCCGACGTTCCAGACCNGCGACAAAGANACCCTCGAGCTCTGTTGGAAATGCGAATCCGGGNCGACCTGGNAAATCATAATTCGAATTNGATCTGGTTCTCCAATCGAAGATATTCAAAGACCCATGAGTGGCATCTTCAGCATGCTGAATGGCCACCCAACTAAAGCCTTGAATTCCATNAGCNATCGGTCCCTCAGGAAGGAATCTTAATTGACGACACTCAGGATCTAAAAGAACCGAAGTCTGATTTATTTGCACGGTGTGTTCTCCCTTTATTTTTTTGCTTCCTTTGCCGGTACCAACTANGGCACCATGACCCGGCCACCACTNGCAACAATTGTCTGACCAGTCATAAAGCTGGACTCTTCACTCAGTAGGAACCGGGCTACAGAGGCCAATTCGGAAGGCTCTCCAATACGTCCTAGTGGCGTGGCAGCAATTACCTTCTCGTGGTATTCGGNACTCAGCGTATGCGCCATTTCGGTTTCCGTTAATCCCGGGCAAACACAATTCACACGAATTCCATTTCCGGCCCAGGCTTCGGCCATACATTGGGTCATCGCAATCACCCCAGCCTTGGACGCTGAATAAGCAATTTGATTCATTCGAGGGCGGAGACCAGCGATGGATGAAAATGTCACAATACGTCCAAAGTTGCGTTGTTGCATTTCTTCGANGACCGCATAGACCATATTAAAAGTACCATCTAAATTTATATTCATCGTGGTCTTCCATCGTTCCCATGTCATCTCATCAGCCGAACCGGGAATACTAATCCCAGCTGCACANACCAACATATCAANGGGCCCGAAGACTTCACGAGCAGCGGCAGCAACTGCACTAGCCGCATCNGGTAAAGAATTATCTCCCTTAACGGCGACAGCTTTACCACCGGCTTCTTCTATTTCTTTCACCGTGGCCGCCGCAGCTTCATCACGNGANAAATAATTCAAGGAGACTGAAGCACCTTCTGAGGCTAATCGCAAACCAAGCGCTTTGCCGATACCTCGTGTGCCACCAGTAATTAATACATGNTTTCCTTCAAATGACATGTTATCTCCTCTTATGAATATTTCATGCTGATCTGAGAGNGTGATTGAAACGANAAATNANGACAATTCTGNATCGNTTACGCCAACATTTTATNAACNAANTTACCGTGGACNTCGGTTAGACGATGATGACGTCCCTGATACTTATATGTCAGGCGAGTATGTTCAATTCCCAAGCAATGTAATAACGTCGCATTGAGATCATGGATATGAATCGGATCTTCTTCAATGTTGTAACTAAAGTCATCTGTTTTACCGATCACCTGACCTTCTCGGATACCGCCGCCGGCGGCCCAAATCGTAAAACAGCGAGGGTGATGGTCTCGGCCATAGTCTGTATCAGTCAAGGTACCCTGACAATACACGGTTCGACCAAATTCGCCGGCCCAGATTACCAACGTATCTTTCAACATATCACGTTGCTTCAAGTCGTTAATAAGAGCTGCNGAGGCCTTGTCCGTTGCTGCTGCCTGCTTCCGGATTCCTTTAGGTAAAAACGTGTGTTGGTCCCAACCGCGGTGATACAACTGGATAAACCTAACACCACGTTCGGCCAGTCGTCGAGCCAATAAGCAATTGGCCGTATAAGAACCTGGCGAATTAACCTCCTCACCGTATTCATCTAATATATGCTGCGGCTCATTCGAAAAGTCAGCCAGTGCAGGTACTGATGCCTGCATGCGAAATGCCATTTCGTATTGTGAAATTCGAGTTTCAATTTCAGGATCACCCGTTTCTTCGATACGCTTTTGGTTCAAAAGCGATAAATCATCTAGTAGGGCCCGGCGATCCTTGCGAGTCACTCCCGGAGGGTTCGAAAGAAACAAAACTGGATCACCTGTACGACGCAATTTCACTCCCTGATGATGAGAAGGCAAAAAGCCAGCCCCCCAGAGACGGTCATATAGAGGCTGCCCGCCCTCTCCAGAAGTCATCGCAATAAAAGTCGGCAAATCCTCGTTCAAACTTCCCAAACCATAGGACAGCCATGCTCCAAAACTTGGTCTCCCCGCAATTTGAGTTCCGGTTTGCATCAATGTAATGGCCGGATCATGATTGATCGCTTCGGTATGCAAGGTCCGAATGAATGTCACATCGTCAACAATACCNCTAGTATGAGGCAANAGCTCGCTAACCCAGGCGCCACTTTGACCATATTGCTTAAAGTCGAATATGGATGGAGCAATCGGGAAATTCTCCTGCGCCGCTGTCATCCCCGTTAGTCGTTGACCATTGCGCACACTATCCGGCAAGTCATCTCCGACCCACTGCTTCAGCTTTGGCTTATGATCATACAGGTCAATTTGCGATGGAGCACCACTTTGACACAAGTAGATTACCCGCTTTGCCTTGGGGGACAAAGGTAACCCACCATCATCTTTTGTAGTCTCGGCAGATAACAAACTATTCATCGCAGCAGAAGCAAGTGAGACACCTCCGCCCATCAAAAAATGACGGCGATTGTGTAACCACCCCGCTTTAGTAACCGGATCTTGCATAGACGTATTGTTTGCAAATGACATAACTTATTCTCTGTTAATGACCTCATCCAGGTTTAACAGCATACTGGCAATCACTGTATAAGCAGCTAGTTGATGAGGCTTTAAGGATTCATCGGCTATACTTTCACCAAAGGCAATCAATTCAATGGCAGCCTGCTGATCCTTGGAATACCGCTCAAGGCTTCTCTGTAATGATTTGCTTAGAATACTCATTTCATAGTCCGTCGGTTGGCGACTTGTCACCTGCCGCCATCCCCACCGCAAGCGATCACCTTCATCACTTTCCCGCTTCATCATTTGTTGAGCCAGATTCCTAGCCGCTTCGACATAGGAAACCTCATTTAACAATGCTAAGGCCTGGAGAGGTGTATTTGTACGAGAACGGGACAGCACACATATTTCTCTGCTTGATGCGTCAAATGTTACCATTGTTGGTGGCGGTACTGTTCGCTTCCAGAAGGTATACATTCCTCGTCGATAGAGATCTTCCCCCGAGCCCTGATCATATGCCTGACTCGCAATTTCTTTCCAAAGGCCCTCCGGTTGATACGGTTTGACGCTCGAGCCACCGATTTTCCCGTTCAGTAAACCGCTTACAGCCAGTGCCTGATCTCTTAGTATTTCTGCTGGCAAACGCAAACGTGATGCGCGACCAAGCCAGACATTCTCAGGATCAGTAGCCAATTGTTCTTTGGTCACTGTTGAATCTTGCCGGTAAGTACTACTCATAACAATCAACTTCACCAATGTTTTCACATCCCAGCCACTATCAAGGAAATCAACCGCCAACCAATCCAGTAAATGAGGATGCGTTGGGGGAGCTCCCTGAGCCCCAAAGTCTTCCAACGTCTTCACAATTCCCCTGCCAAAGAATTGGTGCCAAAATCGATTGACGATAACTCGAGCGGTTAGCGGATTTTCGTCACCAACAATCCACTTCGCCAAATCCAAACGCGACTCAAAAGCTTCATCCTGCTGTTCCCTGAATAATGAACGGGGAACATTCATCGAGACCTCTTCACCAGGGTTATCATACTGTCCACGAATGAGAACATGCGTTTTTCCTCGCTCCATTTTTTCCTGCATCACCATGGAGGTGGGAATCGCATCAAGGAAACGACGGGAGATTGATTCCAGCTTCCTTAAAGCCCTGTAATCCTCACCGTCCTGTGAATCATCCACCTGATCCAGAAAATAATGCAGCAGTTTCTCTTGCTCAGCCGCCGTTCGTTTTTCCCTCGCAGCAATCTCAGCAGGCGTACTGACAACTGCCAGACTTCTCAATTCCTGCGGTCCTAAATCTCGCAAATAGAAACACGTTTCATCCAACAAGCCTTGCAAATGCTGTTCGTCCCCTTCGGCACCAATAACTAATGTCGAATTCGTCTTATAAGTTCCGGTGAAGATGTCGAGTAAAATATCTACATCCTGTCGAACTCCATTGACGTAAATCCCCATTCCGCGAGCCATCTGCGTACCGTCCGAAGTAAAAGCGATGTGCACCCACTCACCAGATGGGATTGATTGCTTCGTTCGGATACGGACAGAGTCATCCAGCCAACGTGGCCCAAAATTGACCTGCACTTTGTTATCCGCCAAGCTCCAGCTAAATCCCTGAGGACGACGATCATCCGGGTTCAACATACTCATGATGGTGCCACTCGAAGGCTCATCAACTTTGATCCAAGTACTAAGTGTCAGTCGCTGATGACCCGCGAACTGAATAATCGCTCCCCCGTCCACTCGATAGGATCTATCCAGTTTCAACGCCTGTCCGTTAATCCCTTTTACGTACCGGGCCTGAGCCTGTCCCCGCAACGAAGCCTGGTAGAGTTCTTTGGAAATCTCTCCGGTATTAATTACGTCATAATCTTCGGCTTTCCCTTCCACTTCATAGGTTTGTTGCTCATGCGTTTCATCCCAGCCAAACCTGACCATGAGATCCTGATGAATGACAGGCTTCTCTGAATCTTGTTTAGCTCCGAGTTCGGTCATCCGCTGCTGAATACTCGTCGCATTCACATTCAGTCGTTGACGCAATAGATCCATTCTGGACTCATAATCCTTCAACTGCATTGCCATTTGCCTAGTCGGAGCTTTGATTACCGGGAACGAATTCCCATACTTAATCACACGACCTCGTTCCGGGATGTTATTAAAGAACGCCATCATCTCGTAGAATTCTTTCTGCGAAATCGGATCGTATTTATGATCATGACACCGAGCACATCCCATCGTCAGTCCAAGCCAAACAGTCGCTGTGGTATCTACTCGATCTACGGCATACTCAACAAGGTATTCTTCAAAGACAATCCCACCTTCTGAGTTCGAGCGGTGATTACGATTGAATCCTGTCGCCAGTATCTGATCCGTCGTGGCGTCTGGAATCAGATCACCAGCTAACTGTTCAACCGTAAAATCACTAAACGGTTTATTTGAATTAAAGGACTCGATGACCCACTCACGCCAACGCCACATATGCCGTTCACCGTCAGTTTGATAACCGTTGGTATCCGCATAGCGAGCAACATCCAGCCACTGCATCGCCATGCGTTCGCCATAGCGTTCACTCTTTAACAAACGATCCACAACGTGTTCGTAAGCTTGAGGAGATTCATCCTTCAGGAAAGCTTCCACTGCATCCTGAGTTGGAGGAAGCCCTGTTAAATCTAGTGTGACACGACGAATCAGCTTCTCTTTAGAAGCCATCCTGGAAGGCAAAATTCGATTTTTCTTTAACTTTTCCAGTACGAACGCATCAATTGCATTCGTCACCCATGGATCCTTGACTGGACTGGGCAATGCGGACTTAACCGGGGACTCAAATGCCCAATGATCCTTCCAAACAGCGCCTTGCTCAATCCAGGTTTTAATCAACTGAATCTGAGTTTCGGAGAGTGTCAACTGAGCATCTTCCGGAGGCATGCGTTCAGCCGGATCCGCTGCAGTAATCCGCTGGAATAAAAGGCTTTTGGCTGTATTCCCAGGAACAACGAGTGCTATTCCCTCATGCACCTGATACAGGCTCGTCTTGAGATCTAAACGTAAACCTGCCTGTTGATTCTCTTTGTCCGGACCGTGACAGTGATAACACGTATCAGACAACAACGGTCGTATGTCGCGGGCAAAATCAACCGGCGCAGCCTCTACAGCTTTAGCAGTGACTGGGATAGAAAGGCTAAAGGCCAAGAGCAAAGCAAGGAGTAAAGCAGGTAAATTACGAGGCATGGTCCTAGGTTGATAAAAGCACAAATCAGTGAATACCTAATATCCTAGGATACCAAAACAGATGCTTCAAATCAGAAGTATCTGTCATGCTAATNCAAGCTCGACTTTGATGAAGTCACTACAGNGCCCAAAGAGAATCCTAGTTGCTCTCCAAGAGCTTGGGATCAAATGGNTGAATCAGCCAGGGACCTTCGTTGAACGTTTCCGTAACAGGATCAGGGTATGTCTTACCTGTGAGTTTGGTCAGCGCCCAAACTGAACCTGTATACAANGGGCTAAAACTTGGNACNCCCCGTCGAGTTGTTTNCTCGCGATAAAGCTCCAAAGCATCAATTGTCGCTTCATTGTCTGAACCGATACGAGCCAANCCAATGGCACACATACGTTTTACGAGATTATCTTCGGGAGGAATCGGAGCCTCATCCGTTAAGCGAGTAAGGAACAGGTCCTGAAGTCCTGAAGCTCCTTCTAAATNATCTTCCCAAATCTTACCCAATGCCCACCCGGCAGAAGCACGAATCCTAAATCGCAGCTGTTCGACTTTCTTCGTGAACTGCATCAGAAGTGGAGTTGCTGGCTTATACTTCATTTGTCCAAACATCTGGTAGAGATGTGCAAACTGCTCGTTGATCTCATATTCCAATTCACGAGGAAGAGTTTCTTTCAGGAAGTCGCTTCGACGAGACTGACAATAAGCCAGAACTTGAGGCAGTGTTTCCGGTACCGCCAGACGCCTCAATGCCCAGCTGGCGGTCACTAGAACTTCGGCACGATCGCTCCGAAGAAGTTTTAAAGCCACCGGGGCCAAATGCTTTTGCTCTAACTCAACAGCCAGATGCATTCCCTGTTCCTGCAATCTCCAGGATTGNGCATTCACCGCCCCCTCGGTAATCTCCAGAACACCNGGAAGCAAAGTATCCTGCTCCGCAAATTCAACNAGCCATTTTTGAACCTGAACACGAATTCCCGGGTCACCATCATCCAGATAACNTCCCAATGTCGCAAGNTTTTCAGCGGTAACTGTATCATGCAATGCTGTTACATAGGCATTGCGTGCGCGTGGATTTTGATGCGTTGCAAGCACATCAGCCAATTCAACCACAGCAACCTTATTCCACTNTCGCAAAGCATCCGCAGCGATTCCAGCAGCAGCATAAGCCGAGGAAGCACATAATTGTTTCAGGACTTGNAGAGCCTGAGATTGATTCGATTCNNCGGGAGCAGGTGAAGCAAGGTTAGCAGCAACAATAAGATCCACAGTGCTCCCATTCANCAGCTCTGCCGCCTCAAGCAAATAAGGCACCTCTGAATACATCGCAATGGCCTGTGCCGCATCAATCCGCAAGGCATTCCCATTANTAGCATTTCTACTAAATTCGACAAGTAGTTTCCTGTCTTCATCATTACCAAGTGCAGCCAAACCANTAATCGCCAAACGCAAAAGTGTCCCTGATTTCGGAGATTCAAATCGTCCTCTCCAAATGTCAACCAATTCCTNTGCTTGCCATTTAATGAGAGAAGACTCGGTAATNACAGACATCTCATATTCGCCTTTTTTAATNCCNGAGATGAATACCTCTTTGGCCTTAGAGGCGTCCAGTAGCGTAAGCACGGATGCTGCCGTATAGCGAATTGTCTTTGGAGTCTCAGAATCTGCCACGACCGCAATTAAAGGATCAATAGTAACTTCCAGTCCCGGGATATTTTTCTGAGCTGCCAAACGCAATGTTTGAACCGTATCAATCCGAATTTCGGTATCTTCCGAGGCCAACGCATCAAGCCATGTCGAAATCAAGTTCTCACCAACCACGAGGATCTTATACTCCTGCGGCATGACTGGATCGGCGAACATTGGCCAATCCTCTTTGATAATATTTTGCTGCGCCTGCGACGGCGAACCTAATCCTCCGACGAAGATCATCAGCAACAGTAATATTTGGTTGATTCGAATTAACATGAATCCAATTCTCAATAACTAAACTAAATTCGCTACTGTGGTTTGGTGAGTAATTTCACACGAATATATAAAACCAAAAAGCAGACGAATGAAATACCAGCAGTGACGATCCAATTCCAGGACATCGGGATCGAAATACGTTGCACTCCCATCGCTTCAAGCGGCACACTAACGGCAGGCCACAGGTCATTCAACTCAGCTTTCCACATTACTTGTGGTGCAAGCAATTGGAACTCTGCCGCATCAAAACCTGGGGTTCCCATAATAGTCAGAGCTGTAGCCAGTGGGTTAACCACCAATGCTTTTTCAACCGTTTCGACATTGAACGGAGCGCCTTTCCCGAGCCAGAACAGGAACGTACCTGCAAAGATCATGATCACGATTGAGAACGAAACGGCTGTCGCTGTTGCCGTTGCTCGGAACAAGCTACTAACCAATGCGCTAATAGCCAAGACCAAAATACAGGTCATCAACAAACAGACACACACCTGCCAAATCTGAGTGACTAAGGTAAAGTCAATCACCATCAACACGACGTAGCCAGGCAACGTTGCTAAAACGATCAAAAATATCGTCACTGCCACACTCAGGAGCTTACCAATCAGGATTCTTCGTGAGTTCACGGGGGTTAGTAATAACAGTCGCCAACTTCCGGATTCTAATTCTGAACTTATTAATCCTGAAGCCAAACTCGGTGTAATGATAACCACCAGACCAACTTGAAGAACGACCATGATACCGCCAATAATATCGACACCCCACTGCTCGGTGTACACCGTCGATTGAATTGCCAAAAACAGCGAGGTCACCACACAGACAACCATGGTTCGAATAATCCAGTGCACGCGTCCGAAGCGTCGACTACGAAATTCCTTGATAAGTACAGGATTCACATATCCGGGAATTAATGGCGATCGTTTCTTAGGGTCCATACCCATATACAAAATCATACGAAATCGCTGAGCAAACTTACTCATTTGGTGAGTCATCACACCAGCACTTCTTGCTCGATCAAGAATCCGACGATTCAATTGCACCAAAGCCACGGAGATAAAGATCACCGTTAAAGACAAGGAAAGGATCACATAGTTGAAGATTGAGTTGATATTTGTATCCATTCCCTGAGCACCGACATCACGATGCCCGATAATATCCATCACAGGCGGCAACGGAGAAATACAACGCAACCAACTAGCCGCTGTGGATAAGCTTCCCGTCGCTCCCTGCAGAAAGAGATGAGGTCCGAGAACTACCACGGACATAAAAAGTACCATGCCGTACGTAATCTTGAGAGCACTATCGATTGACCCGGCGAGACAACTAACCATCAGTCCCATCGTTGAATATTGCAAGGCTGCTAATAACAGAACCCCATATAACGGTAAGACTTGTTGTTGCATCGAGATACCGCCCATCACGAAACAAGCTGCAAGCGACGGGACACTTAGAATCAACAACTGCATGACAAACATCATGACACCTGTCAGTTTTCCGAAATAGATCTCGGCTGGTTTCATAGGTGAATTCAACAGTAGGGCCAAGGTCCCGCTGTTTCGTTCACGAATAACTGAGGTCGCAGGAAAGACTGGCACCAAAAAAATCAGTGCTGTCAAAATCCCATAAGAAAACAGTTTGAAAACCTGCATCGACTTAACACCGGTCACGTCGGCAATCGGGTCGACCGGCCAACGAAGTAGTAATAGCAAAGCGAACAGTATCACCAAGGCTGCCTGAATCACCATTGCCTTGCGAGTTCGCATCATTCCGATGAGTTCGCGTTGTACGATTGGGTTCTGTAACATTTTAATTCGCTCTTGAGAGCCTTTCTTAAACCATCTTCGCACGGTCTTCTTTAGTTACCGTGAGGAAGGCATCTTCGAGGTCAGTTTGTACTTCATGGAACTGAGCCACTGGAACGTTTGCGGAAACCAGTGAATTCAGAAGATTTGCCATCGCTTGATCGGTCAGGTTGGCGCGAAAGCGAATCAATTCTTCGGTCTTACTACCTGCGATTTCTGCAATATCTGAGTGTTTACGAACAATTTCCTGTGCCTGGTCAATACGGTCAGCGCCATCGAGGTGAATTTCCACCATTCGCATCTGGCCCAATTGTTCATTAATCTCGGCCATGGTTCCTGACGCTCGCAACTTGCCACCACTGATGATCGCTATCTCATCACAGATACGTGATAATTCCGGCAAAATATGACTCGTCACGATCAAGGTTTTGCCAAGGTCAGCCAGACGCAATAGTAAGTCACGCATTTCAATACGGGCTTCTGGATCGAGACCATTGGCAGGTTCGTCGAAGATTAAGACTTCAGGGTCGTGAAGCAATGTTCGGGCAATTCCAACTCGTTGCTGCATTCCATGACTGAGCGCCTCAACATATCGATCCTGCATGTAGGTAGCACGAGTGATCTCAAGTACTTCTTGAATACGAGCTTTACGTTCTTTCTTTGGAATTTTGAAGGCCGCGCCGAAGAAATCCAGATACTCACGAACACGCATATTAGGGTAGGGGCCGAACTTGTCAGGCATATAGCCCACGAGTTTCTTAATCTGGTGAGACTCCGTAACGCAGTCTGCCCCGGCAATCGTCGCAGTTCCTGAGGTAGGTCTTGCAAGACCGACCAATATTTTGATCGTCGTTGTCTTACCAGCACCGTTTGGGCCAATAAACCCAAGGATACGGCCACGTTCGACAGTCATCGACAATTGGTCAACGGCTGTGAACTCGCCAAATTTCTTGGTCATGTTATCTATAACTACAACACTATCACTCATCGTATGTTGTCACTCCAAAGTCGTTATGACTTAGTCCTTTATTGTTCTTATCCGCTGAATCTTTTAAGGATTAGCGTTTACTGTACCTTCAAGAGATACATCCACATCATTAATCTTCCAAAAATAATCTTTCTCACGCTCAGCTTGGGCAATTTCCGTTTCGCCCGGAATTGGCTCTAATCCAATATTAATTCCAAGGAAGATTAACCCATTCTCATCAATTACCAGATGCTCCGGATTATCAAATATAAATTCTTCCTGTCCGTTCGGGCTTTTGCGAGTATCAAGAATCTGAGGTACATATACCCCCTGGTCTCCAAGCACTCGGCCTACCGAATTAATCACTCGTTCGCCCGCCTGAATATCTACTGTCACAATCGCTTTCGTAATCGTCGCTGGCATCACCATTGAAGGCACTTTGACTTTTAACCACATTTGATGAGAACGATTAATTTTCTCATCATTCCATTGGTCTTTCGTAAAGTCATAAGCATAGGAGGCACCAATCCCATTAATCGCATTACTGGGATATAACGACGTCAGAATCGACGGCACAAAGAATTTCTGTCCCGGGGATGTCTTGCTAATTTTTAAAGGTAGCACGGTCAAAGCTGAACCAATGATCTTTTGCTCACCGGGAAATTCAATTCCCAAATCCAGAGGATCACTCCAAACAAAGAGCGAGGGTACTTGAGGGTATTTCCTCACATCCGCATTTTGTCGTTTGAGGAGGGCATTGATGAAATTAATACGGCTTTCAGTTTCTTCGTTGACAATGCTCGTCGTAGTGTCAAATTGCGAATCAGCAAGTTCCTGAGAGCCAACAATCAGATTTCCATCCACAAACTGGACGGCAACACGCTCACCAGTTGGGCTCACCAACAAACCATGCTCAGGATTAGTCAAAGGTCCTAGCTCGTAACTGCCCTCGAGCCCTGCTTCACCAAATGAAACGGTAGCAAATACCGGATTGTCAGAAGAAACCGTCTTTTCAAATGGGAATGTACGAACAGTACCACCGGGAATCGTTAATCCTTCCCAATGCCAAGATTCCAGATCGTCCCATACCATACGAATGTTCTGGCCAGTTAACTCTTCGATATCAGGCCAAAAGATTGTTCCATTAGATACTTGGATATTTGCGTCTACCGATTCTTCACTATAGACTGCTCCAAATCCTCGGACGGGAAGTTCACGAGTTTGGTTTTCAGCGTTGACGAACTGAATCGAGGCCAAAAGGTTCTCCAAAGTATGGCGTTTTGCCGAACCTACAAAATACAGGTAGGAACAAACAAACAGCACTAGCACCGGGGCAACTACGAGCATCAACTCAAGACGGCCCTTTCGATGAAGCACAACACCAGTGCCACAAAGGAGAATAAAGAAAAGGCCGAAAACAACTGCAATGTGCTCACGAGCCACGATCTCGAAGCCAACCTTGGATACCAGATACTCCCTCATCTCATCGACACGACTTGTGCCTTTATATGTTTCCATGGCCAAACGCATGTCTTGGGCCGCATCTGATTCATCTCCAGACTCGGGAGTCATCGCCTCAAGTTCGGCATTCGTCACTGAGACATCAGTCATCGCCTTTTCCGTGGGTGAAAAAAAGCGTAAAGCTAAATCCTGTAATGGAAGCAAAGGCAACAATTCATAGGCCGTAGAAAACGGTTTGGGACGAGTAAGTCCTCGAGCTTCCAGGGTCGTAAACAGGATTTCACCATTCCCATACTTCTTCCAGAACGACGAGGGCATACCATTTACTTCGTGGTAGACTTCGACATCTTCTGCGTAAACCATCGCATTTCGAACTGGCTTATCATAGTCAAACACAAGTGGCTCCTGACCAGAATGTTTCGAGACAATCTCCACACTCGACAGATGTTCTGTGCCCAAACCTGAGAGACTGATGAAGTCTCCAAAGAGTCGCTGGGGCAATTCAACGCCGGTCTCATCGAGCATGATCCATAAGCGTCCACCATTGGCGACCCACTGACGAATTGTTGCCATCAAAGCCACATCATAAATCACCCGTTTGTCAGCCAATACCAATTGATCCAACGCATCAAGTGCGGTAGAAGTTGCAGGGATTTCAGTACCCTGTGGCACAAATACGGAAATGCCAGATTCCTGTTCACTCTTGATTGCCTTGATCATTCTTAAAGATTCACTGTCGATCATTTCGACATCTACTCCGACATTCGTGAGACGAAGGTAGCTTTCAAGTAGATCTTTAGGATCCGGAGCCATAAAACCAAGCGCAGGCTTGTTGAAATCTGTCGTGAGTTGAGCCAGATCCAAGGGCGTCTTTAGTGGGCTAAGAACTGCCACTTCACGGCCATCAACAATACGAGTGATACGGGAATTCAATTCCAGATTACCAAGCTTCAATCGTTTTTGACTCAATTCATGATCTGGAATTCTAATCGGGTAGGAGACCACTCGCACCGTCTTCGGAGGAACCGTAAAATTCCTCGTAAACTGAATGGCATTCGTCGTTAAGTCTTCTGTTTTCCAATTCGCCCGAATTGTCAGTTTGTGTGATTGATCTGTTGGATTCCAAACTTCACAGGAAATGATTCCCCACCGTCGGGGTATATAAGCCGAAAAACCGGACTGGACGGCGATACGCTGAACGACAGGCTCGTTGAAAGACTTCCGCTCTTCTCCAGGATCAACCAAGTCACTACCCTGTTCCGTCGCTGCCGACGAACCTGACTCTTCTGGGGACTGGGCCATGACCGGAAGTACAAGCAAGACCAGTAGTGACAGCACACTCAGATTGCGAACAACGAAGCGATTAAACAATACGCCTGAGAGAGTTGACATAAGCAATTCCGCCTTTTTGATCGGGCACTTAGGTTTAACGAGTCTGGACTCGTGTTAATATTTTTCCGATTATTCTGTGATCACAACCTGAGGAAGATTGTCGCGAATCAACTGTTTCCCTGAATCGCCCAAACT
>PAJC01000105.1 GCA_002705165.1 Planctomycetaceae bacterium
AGCTGCTTCTTCCTCAGCCTTCTTCTTAGCTGCTTCTTCTTCAGCCTTCTTCTTAGCTGCTTCTTCCTCAGCCTTACGTTTTGCTTCAGCTTCAGCTTTGGCTTTTTCCACAACCAGGTCGGGAATGATCTTTAGATCAGGGCGAGCTGCTTTCAGCTTAGCGACTCCTTCGATCGTAATACCTGTTTCCCAGATGTATACTTTTTTGAGTGACTTAATTTTAACGATATCTTCGATCGATGCGTCGGTTACTTTCGTGCCGTATACGTTGAGGTATGAAAGGTTTTCCAAAGCTAACAAATGCTTTAGGCCTGCATCCGTCAATTCTGTCTTTTCCAAATGCAGACGCTCAAGACCTTTTAAGCCAGTAAGATTTGCAGCACCTTCATCATTCAGCTTGGTACCCCGGAGGTTGAGTGAAAGAATAAAACTGAGATCTTTAACACTGGCAATCTGTTCATTTCCAATTTCACCTGAAGCCAAGTGAAATGCGATATTCAGTCGATTGTCGTTTTGAGCAACTTCCAGAACCGAAGCCCCGGCTTCTTGAATCTGAGCGATGCGAGCTTTATCGACATCTGAATACTCAACCGTAACGCCTTCGTCCTGAGCGTTGACCACTGCCACGCTGCTCGCCACTACAATTACAAAACTAATGACCTTTGAAACAAACTTCATTGGTACTTCTCCTACCTTATATGCTTTCAGGGTAAAGCCTGAATATTTCAAGTTATCTCAATCTTATCAAATCCAATTCCCGCTTCAATCACCTCGCAAAAAAAGCCGGTCTTACAATTCCCAACCTTTACGGTACTCTTTATGAATCAACTGTTGAGCTCGCCTGGAATTTGTTACTTGCAGTTTTTTACTATCCCATTCCAGTGGCTCACCGCTCTGATACGCAACGGTACCCAAGAGTACCGATTCGGTTAACGCACCGGAATAATCGAAGTTGCAAGTGGTTTCGCCATCGTCTCGAATAGCTTGTAACCATTCGTTGTGATGGCCAATCGAATCCGAGATCCATGGATCGGGGACCTTGTGTTGAATCTGGTGACCTTCGGGTGAAAGGACTATGTGTTGAGAATAGTTCGAAAGGATCATACCTTTCGTTCCAACAAACAACTGCCCACCACCCCATGGTGCAATAGGCTTACCAGCCAGGTCTTTCAATCTTTCAATTTCCTTTGGTCGTTTTCCACTGTCATACCATGTCAGGTGAACCGGAGGCTTCTTCCCCCGGTTGGGATATTGATAATCCACAATACACCAGGCTGGAGTACTCACAGGATCCACTTCCGGGCCCTTGGCCTTAACCGCTAGTGGATTCCGCAGGTCCAAGGCCCAATGTGCTAGATCCATGTAGTGACAACCGAAGTCACCTAATGACCCACGGCCATAATCCCAGAACTTACGCCAATTGAATGGGTGGATGTCAGCACAGTAATCCCGTTGAGGAGCAGGGCCTAACCATAAATCCCAATCAACATGTTCCGGCTTCTCACTCTTTACAAACTTGGCCCCCGTATAAACAGCATTTGCCCACACATGAACACGTTCAACCTTTCCAATCCCTCCGGACTGAACCAATTCCACTACACGTCGATAGTTCGCCAAAGCATGAATCTGCGTACCCATCTGAGTTTTCAGTTTGTTCGCTTTAGCAATATTCGCCAGAGTTCTGGCCTCGTAGACAGTGTGTGTTAGCGGCTTTTCACAATAAACATGTTTCTTCATTCGCAGAGCCATCGCTGCAGCGGGAGCATGAGTGTGATCGGGCGTACTGACAATCACACCGTCGATTTTCTCCGCCTCCTTTTCGAGCATCACACGAAAATCTGTATACTTACGTGCATTAGGAAACGCCTGAGTTCCAGTCTCTAACAGCTTGGAGTCAATATCGACCATGGCAATCATATTTTGAGTTGCACAGCCTTTGATATTCCCGGCAGCTCTCCCTGTCACGCCAATGGCAGCCAAATTGAGTCGCTCATTAGGAGAAGTTGATTCCTGAGCTGGTGCCGGATTGACAAACACTCCTGAACCGATCACCGATGCCCCCACTGCAGCGTGGAAGTGGCGGCGGTTCAATTTATTCGGATTCCTTGACATGAAGTGCTCCCTTCAGAAAGCAGTAACACATTTACCTTTTGAATTTGCCGTTCATTATATGCCATTCAACCTCGAAATACTCTTAATTTACCCTGACTGTTTTGTGGGCCAATAGCCAGTAAAATGAATGGTCATCCAAACAATGGAGATAATTTTCAGTTTTAAAGGCGAGGTATTAACAGCCATGACATGCGTCAAAGACAAAGTCATTATCATCACCGGAAGTACATCAGGAGTTGGCGAGTCATGTGCTCTCGAGGCTGCTAAAAACGGAGCCGGTGGCATCGTCATTACCGGCCGTGATACACAACGTGGCGAAGCTGTTAAGACAGCCGTCGAAGCTCTGGGAACCGATGCCATTTTTGTAGCGGCCGAGCTAGCTGATCCGGAACAGTGTCGTAATATTGTCACACAATGTGATGCAAAATGGGGAAGGGTCGATGGCTTAGTTAACAGTGCTGCAGATACTAATCGTGGTACCCTAGAAACAACCACTGTCGAATTCTGGGACTATCAGATGAACGTCAACGTTCGAGCCCCGTTCCTGCTAACACAGGAATGTGTCAAAATCATGCAACGTGAAAAGATCGCCGGATCTATCGTCAACATCCTTTCTGTTGCAGGTTTCTGCGGGATGGACATCCTGTGTTCGTATAGCACAACCAAAGGTGCACTAAGAACGCTGACAAAGAACAATGCCCATGCATTACGACGTCATCAAATCAGAGTCAACGGGATTAACCTCGGATGGACAGATACTCCTAAGGAACACGTCGTCCAACAAGCCCAGGGAAGTCCGAAAGACTGGCTGGAAACTGCCGAAGCAGCCTCACCGTTTGGACGGCTCCTCAAGCCAGATGACGTCGCCAAGCTTGTAAATTATCTACTCAGTGATGATTCCGGAATCCTTACCGGATCATGCATCGATTACTCACAACGAGTTTTGGGGGTCTTCCCGCCGGAAAATGTTGTGCTCGATTAAATAAAGCCTGACTTCATTCGAACAATGCATGTTCGGGGTCTCCACCAGACTGGATATAAGCCAGCAAATCCAGGATCTCCTCACGAGTCAACGTGTTTAGCAATCCTAGAGGCATCATCGAAGTCTTACTCGGTAATATTTCGTCAATGTTATCGGCTTTGATTTGAATCACCGCCGATGGAGCCTTAGGATCAATGGCCACCGTTAACTGCTCGTCGTTCTGATCCAAGATCCTTCCTTGATAGATTTTCCCTCCCAGAGTGATAATCGTGTGTGTCCTAAACTGGTCTGATACCTGCACCGACGGNTCGACAATTTCCCGCANCAGGACCGGANCGCTGTAACGCCGGGCAGCACCGGTAATATCAGGACCAAGAATGCCTCCAATATTCCCAAACCTATGACATTGAATACAAGTCGCGGTCGTAAACATTCGCTTGCCAATCTCATAAGAGCGNCCGGTCGGGATATTGGTCACCGAGGTCAGCAAATCATCTATCTTCCAGTTCTTGATAAACTTGCGTGGAGTCGGAGAACCCGTGGGAACCGCACTTTGGATTTCAGCGTGAATGAAATCATCCAGCTTTTCTTGCTGAGGACCAGATAGACTCGTAACGAAATCTTCACGCATGCGCTGAACATAGATTTGATAATGCCCGCCNCCAATAAAATCNCCCAAAGCAGCNGCCTGTTCAGCATCATTCATACGGCTNAAATATGTCTCGTGACTGCTGTTACTCCAACCCTCCTCGGCAACACGCAACGTCATACCGTAAAAGAGCAGATCTTCCTGAGTTCGGGCGGACTGCATCCGTGGAATAAATTTCGAAATCGCACTTGGTTTACGAAGATAAACCAGCATGCGGCAAACTTCGTGATTGAGAGCTTCATCCTCTACAGGGAGTAGATTCTGAACAATCTCTCCGAGCTGTTCCTTACTGCCATCATCCACCGCATCCGTTCGAGCAAACCCAACATTTAACGCCCGTAACCAATCAAGCTGTTGTCTGGCGTCCATCCTCCGGGTATCGAGTGTCATTAACTTTTCGATGGCGGCCAGTTTTTGGACATCGTCGCCACTGCGAAGCAACGCTAATAAAGCTTGAATTGCTGGATCAGGGCGAGTCTGCTGTAAGGCTTGAGGAGCCCACTGCTCAACTGGCTGATGCTCTAAAGCGATGCGAGCCGCATAACGAATNTGNCGATCCGAATGGCTTAGAGCTTTCCANACCTTACTGATNTGCCGGGCNGCTTCCACACCATGGAATTGCTCAAGCTCATGACGTTTAGCTCGCAGATCTATCGTTTCCTTCGATTCCTTCTCAACCAACTCATCTTCTTCGTCACCAATGTAGGTCACACGATAAAGCCCTGACTGTGTACGTCGACCACCAATCGTAATGTACATCGCNCCGTCATNTGGATTGACGATAACGTCAGTCAACGGCAACGGGATGCCNGTCAGAAACTCATTCAACTCACCCGAATAACTGCTCCCCTCAGGACTCAATTTNACGCTGTACAGCTTGCCGTACGTCCAATCACTAACAAACAAAGTGTCTTGCCAATATTCCGGGAAATCAGCACCATACCCAAAGGTGATGCCCGTCGGTGAACCCTGACCAACATCGACGACCGGTGGCAGGTTATCTGTAAAATAAGGCAACCACTTTCCGGTGCCAAATCGCCAGCCAAATTCACCTCCACTTACCACATGGCAAATTCTTGTAGGGCGATACCAGGGAGTACCTACATCCATTTCCATATCAGCATCATAGGTAAACAATTCGCCATCTTTNTTGAATGCGATATCAAACGGGTTTCTAAANCCGGCAGCCANCAAGTCCCAGTCTTTACCATCCGGAGAAACCTGACATACCCATCCGCCCGGCGCCAANACATTGGTNTTATGGCCATTGCTACAGGGCTGCCGAGGCAGCAACTGATCTTCACCCCAGTTGTTAGGGAGACGATAGTGTCGAATTCCTTCAGGTAGTGTTGTGTTGTTTCCAGCTACCACATAGAGCGATTTCTTATCCGGTGACAGAACGATACTGTGAGGACCATGTTCACCACCTCGGCCCGGCAACAGCTTAAGGACAGAAACTTGATCGAACTGATCATCGCCATCAGAGTCCGTTACTTTGTACAAGCCTGAGTCGTATTTCCCGCCATGGTTCACAACCACATACAAGGCATCAAATGCATACAGAAGCCCCTGAGCTTCCCCCAGGTCAACATTGATCTTCTCGAGCTTCACATCGCCTGTTTCACCTACCGGCGGCGGAGTGACACGGAATAATCCACCGTATTGGTCGCAAACGATTAAACGNCCCNTNNNATCNGNNGTCATNCTCACCCAGGANCCCTGCTGTGCTTTAGGCACTGAGTAAAGCAGTTCAACTCTAAAGCCATCCTCAATCACCAATCCATTAGGATCTGTCGCCTGTTCCGCCGGTGGAGCCTCAGAAGCCACNACTTCAATCGACTCAAAACGCATTGTCATTTCTNTCGAATCCGGGTCGATTCGTAAGGCAGCAAGTGGGTCCTCTGTGTAAAAGTACGTTTCGTAAGTCCCAANACTTCCACCNCGTCCGGCCATCTTGAAACGAATCGAACGNCCTTCACTCGTCCCCGGATTCTTTGTCGTTGTCCAGAAAATCTGGCTATTCAACGTTCCCTTAAATGCCGCTTTGATAATTATTTTCTTCCAGCCGGCGGGGCCTGAAATATCTGCAATCATATGGGGATCGCCACCGGTCGAATTTAAGATTAGCCCTTTAGCAGTTACCTCCAATTCAACTTGAGCCAGGGGTTTCCACTGTGCGAAGTCTTCCTTCGATTCCCAGACTTTGACAGAAGTAGCTTCCGGCTGCCTCGCCCCTAGAATGGCGAACCCGAAAACAAACAACAAAAGAATCGTTAAGGAACGACGTGCGAAAGATCTTAAGGGCATGATGACAGGTTCCTGTGAGCCTCAGGACTGGATTGGTTTCTCAAAGTATCCATTGTAACCAACTATAATCCCAGGCGTTACCGTCGCCTTTGATAAACAAAAAGGCAGCTTGCAATTGGAGGATGACTCGCTTTGAGTTAATCTAAGTTACCTACACGAACGCNCTCTTTATGTATGCANACTTGCTTTGACGTAATGCCTTCCACTCAAATCACCAACGACATACCGTTAATCGATACCCANTCGCACCTTGACAGCGAGCAATTCGACGGGATTCGAGCAACCATCATGGAACATACACGGCGAGCAGGCATCCACCAGATGATTTCGATTGGGTGTAGCTGGGGCTCAAGTCAAAAATGCCTTTATTTAACTTCGGTATATAACAATGTCTTTGCGGCGGTAGGTATTCATCCCAATTACACGAGTGACGCTGCAGTAGATCACTGGGATCGCATCNTCAGAATGGTCAGGCACCCTAAGGCTGTTGCCTTGGGAGAAACNGGGCTCGATCGATACTGGGACTTTTGTCCATTTGATCTACANCANGACTACTTCGATCGACATATCCGNCTGAGNCAGNAAACAGGTATTCCATTCGTCGTTCACATGCGCGAATGCGAACAGGATATTCTGGACATGCTCATCGAGGCTCGGGACCGAGCGCCTCTGCGGGGCGTCATGCATTCGTTCACTGGAGATTTGGCGATGGCCGAAAAATGCTTGGAATTAGGNATGTACATTTCATTCGCCGGCATGGTGACATTCAAAAAAAATGACGCCTTACGGGAAGTCGCAGCGAAGATTCCGCTCGATCGAATGCTTGTGGAAACCGACAGCCCCTACCTGTCACCCCACCCATTGAGAAGTATTCGGCCAAACCAACCTGCTTTTATGTTACATACCGCTCAGTGTTTAGCTGATGCCAAAGAAATACCAATGCAAACACTTGCCAAGCATACCGTTGAAAACACCTACCGNTTGTTTAATCGTATGACAGACTAATTACACTTAGGTCGGCATCTCATTTAGAAGTGGCAGACGAACTAGTGTTATGCGTTGGCTGCTTCGCCAGAGACAATTTCCTGGAACGTTTCCAGATGGGCCTGAGCGTTACCTAAGACTTCTTCAGCAATCGCACGGTCACGCGTATCTGTTTCTAGCGAGTCAACACACTGCTGAATGAGATCAATGTCATCTTGTTGCGTCACAAGCAGTAAATTGANAAGGTAATCCAGGGAAACATCGTGGAAACTGGTAAATGTCAGGGGGAAGGCTCCTGGCTGTACGATTCCGCCCAGTTCGAGGATTCGTTCACCCAAAACTTTGACACTTCGTTCCTGATCTTCGATCGCATCACGAACCAACGCCATTGATTCTTCCTGCCCATGGGCCACCCACGGCTCGGCGTATTTGATGTATGAAACGAGGGATGCGTTATGAACGCCAAGAATACGGTTCAGGATGTCGATTGTGCTGTTCATTTTTTACTATCCGTTTTGTCTTTGCCTAATCTTTGCTTAGCTGATGAAATTCTTTACCGCTTCGTCAGCAAATCCAGCCACCCATTGCCAACAAACAATCAGGAAGACCGTTGGAATCGTCACCAGAATCACGTAGGTTAGTTCAATTTTACCTACGGGCCGATCACCCAAGTGATGTTCGTTATTTGTTTCCCCCATCACCATCGTTTTAATGACACCTAGATAATAGAAAAGACTAATCGCTGTGTTTAAGCCTCCAGCCAGCAGAAGGATCAGCAGAGCTTTAGAACCAACGGTACTATAGCCATCCGCCAGCGAAGCGAAGATCGCAAACTTTCCAAGGAACCCNGAAAGCGGTGGAAGCCCCACAAGGCTAAAGAAAATCAAAGCCAAACAGATCACCAAAACAGGTCGGCTCTTCACCATACCCGAATAGTCCTCTATTTCTTCACTNCCAACATAGTTTCGCAGGAATGCGATAATNGAAAATGCTCCCAGGTTTAGAAAGACATAAACCACGAGATATTGAATAAGAGCACTAGCCGCTGCTTCGGCTGCATTGTTGTCCGTTCCCAGCATTACCATCAGAGGCGAAATCGCCATCATCATATAACCGGCATGAGCAATCGTTGAATAAGCCAGAAGTCGTTTGATATTCTTTTGCCCGTAAGCAGCCAGATTACCAAACGTAGCCGTGACAACAGCAAAGAACGCTACCAGCAAACTGATAAAGTTACGAACCGGAGTCAATGCCTCATCATAAGCCTGTTTGATCTCTACACGAGGATCATGTTGTACAACGGCTTCCTCGGCGGGGGCGTCTCCAACCGCTTCTACTGCTTCAGAAGACCCANCCTCCACATCTTCATTTTCATTTTCAAAGGNCACCATGNGAGTGGCAGGNNCGTCNTTCAAAACGGCTTCCTGATGAACTGCTTCCGCTTGAGGTGGGTCAATATCATTGAGTGGTACAGAACCCAGGCCGACTGCTAGTCGTAANAACAAGGCTAAAGCAGCAGCCTTTGAGGCCACACTTAAAAATGCATTTACTTCTGCACAAGCACCGTGGAAAACATCCGGAGCCCAGAAATGGAAAGGAACAGCCGATAGCTTAAATGCAATTCCTACAGCAATCATGACTGCTGCCAGACAAAGCACTGCCTGTTCTCCAAGCCCCGCGGCAGGAATGACTTCTACCAGTGCCAACGCCATCGTTGGTAAATGAGCNGTACCGGTCAAACCAACGATCAGGGAAATACCATAAAGCATAACNCCGGCAGCACCAGCACCGTAAATTGCATATTTCAANGCCGATTCACTACCTCGTTTGCGACCTTTGATGAGTCCNGCGAGAACATAGGATGGAACACCGGCCATTTCGATCGCCATAAATACAATCAGCAGGTGNTTGGCCGAAGCCATCAGGCACATACCCAGAGTGG
>PAJC01000106.1 GCA_002705165.1 Planctomycetaceae bacterium
GGAAGAAGAATAGTCTTCGGCGCGTACCGAGGGCGCAGAAGTAAAGGTCTTTTTTCAAAGAAAAATATGGAACGCCGAGGTCAGCTTCATGGTGATAAGGATCAGCTAACCGCCGTCGTTTCAAAAGCAAAATCCGGAAAGGACTTCGCAAAGAAACAATGTTGGTTTCAAACAACAGGTGCCATTTTTACGCACGTTAAGAAAATGTCAAGGAAGCAGCAATCAATTTTCCAAGTATTCTTTTTTGACAATTTTTTGCTTTGCTTTTGGTCGGCGCGTTGACACTTGTTTTGAAAATTCGTATGGCCGAGACCTCTCATTCTTTGGTACTCTTCTCAGATTATAGCCCCCTCTCGATAATGTTTCTTGACGAATTACCTTCTGTTCCTGCGTGAATTGATAGCTTCGATGCGACCTCCCTTCCAATCTGATTCATTAACCGACACGGAAAAAAGTAGCGTGTCCGAAGCACTCGCCGAAGTTATCAATGAGTCGCCAGATGGCGATCCAATTTCTGAGAACTATGACGAGCTTGTGAAGAAGCTCGGAAGTGACTTGTGTCATCGTGGCGGGATTTATGTGATACCCAAAACGTTTAAACTGTCGGTGGTGATTCCGATTTACAACGAAGTAAAGACGCTCGAGGAAGTGGTTCGGAAGGTTCGTTCAATAGGCTTGAATCTGGAGATGGTTTTAGTTGATGACGGTAGTACAGACGGTACCAGAGAGTTACTTGGCGGGATGCACGAAGACGATGATTTGAAGATTGTGTTTCACNANCAGAACAAAGGGAAGGGCGCCGCAGTGCGGACAGGATTCCAGGAAGCAACTGGTGATGTGATTGTCATTCAGGACGCNGATCTGGAATATGATCCGAATGAATTCCGATACCTGCTACAACCTATCATCGANGATCGCGCGGATATCGTGTACGGNTCCCGGTTTCAAATCAAAGAGAAAGCAGATTCTCCGGCCTGGCATATGGCCGTCAANGGTTTTATCACCTGGCTTTGCAACCTTGTAACGCGACTTAGATTTACGGATGTGGAAACGTGTTATAAGTTGTTTCGTCGTTCGCTGATTCAGGAGATTGCANCGGGGTTGAAAGAGAATCGTTTTGGTATTGAAATTGAAATGACAGCCAAGCTGGCAAGGCGATCTAAACAGAATGGNACGCGGTTTTTTGAACGGCCCATTAGTTATCAACGACGATCTTACGAAGAAGGCAAGAAGATTGGTTGGAAAGATGGAGTTAGCGCTTTGCGTTGCATTGTTTGGTATGGCCTGTTCGGGTAATTAGTACGTATGCAGAGAGACCCGGTCTTAAAAAATGGTGGATAGCCCACAAAGTGATGCGATGCCCTCCGTAGCAGCAAACCCCAGCCGGGTGCGACGGGAAACTCGTAAGGTATTAATACTGCAGATTGCGCGGCAGATCGTGGCGATGAGCGGGGCAATTGCTCTTTATCGTTTACTCGGTCCCGAACCATTTGGGCTCTATGGTATGGTGATCCCGCTACTCATGTTACCTCGGATGCCGGCCAAAGCGATGCGGATGGCCGCAGTTCAAGCTGAAAAAATATCGGGCAACCAGAGATCCGCCGTGTTTTATCTCACGGTGCTGTTAGGCGCTGGTGCCGCATTACTGACCGGTGGTTTAGGCCATTTGTTCAGTAGGATTTATCAGGCTCCTGAACTCGTTTGGGTTAGCTGGGCTTTTGCTGGAACGACGCTTGCTGAGTCGTTCGGATTAACTCATTTGGCTTGCCTGCAGCGAGAGCTAAAGTTAGGAAAAATCGCGGGCATTCGATTAGTGAGCCAGATCGCCGCGGTTACGGCAGCTGTATTGGCAGCTGTTCAATTGCAGGCAGATGTTCTCGAGCTTGGTGTTTGGGCCTTGATAGCAATGGAATACGTCCAGTTGTCCATGAATACATTAGGGTATTGGTACTCTGGCCGATGGCGTCCCGGCGGCTTGGTTAAGACCGAGATAAAGCACCTTCTAAGCTTTGGCGGCAACTACTCTTTGAGTCGTTTGATTTTTTACACCGGCCAGAATATGGACAAGATTTTGTTGGCATTCGTCTTGGGCGGCACACAGACCGGCCAGCGGTTATTGGGAATGTACACAGCAATGTACAATCTAATGATGAAGCCGGTTTATTTTGTGACGGATCCCGTAACTAGTGTGATGTTACCGTCCTTGTCACGAGCCAGAAATAACCCCAAAGATTACTCGCGTATTGCGATCAGTTTTTATCGGTTTACAGCAATCTTGCTGATTCCGGCGGGCGTAGGATTGGCCGTGGTAAGTACCGATGTCGTAAGTTTGATTAGCGGTCCTGGCTGGGATGAAGCTGCAGTAATGTTACTAGCCTTGGCTCCCGCTATCTGTGTTCATGGGCTAATTAATATTTCCGGCAGCCTCCTGGCCTCGGTCGGTCAGACGGGTCGATTGCTAGCAGCAGCCTCGATGCTCTTCCTGATTCAAGCCCAGGGTTATGCGGCAGCCTATTGGTTTGCCAGCCAGTTCGAATTTGGGCCAGACCTATCAGTTCACGATGCTTTTAGTGTGGCGGTGGCAGCGAGCTACTCGGTCGTTTTGATGGTTTTTACAGTGCCTTATCTGGCATTTTGTTTTTCACGAGTTGAACTTGCGATTGGTCCCTTATTGCTGGAGTTTGGCCAGATTCTTGGCCGTTCGATGTTGATGGGCATCACGGTTTGGTTTCTTCAGGACCTGATGGTTTCAAGCGGATGGAATTTATATCTTCGCCTGCCCATGGCTATCCTTGCAGGTGTTCTTGCCTATTCAATTCTGATGTGGTCCCGGATTCAACAATCGGTCCTGCCGTTTTTCAAGCGCGCCCCTGAGGTGCAGGCATGAGTGGTGACCGTGCAAAAAATGTGATTTGCTTTGTTGCCATGCTTGTAATATTTGTGATGGCTTTCATTATTGATCGAGCTGGAGTTACGCCCACCACTCGTTATGTTGCCTATGGCATTTCCGCCATTGGTTTAATTTGTCTTTCGGCGCTTATTGGTAAACCATTATCTATACGGCCTGGCAGTAAAGTTTTAGAGCAGCTTGGTGAACAGGCCGACCCGCTGATGGCCTGGGAAGAAGAACTTTCTAATCAAAAAGCGACGATGGAAGTCCTGGCACGCCAACTTGATCAACGTCACGCTAATTTGTCGCAGAAGCTGATTGCTTTTCATGAGTGGTCTGAGTTTCCGGCTCCGATTGATCTGGATGATGGCTTGCAGTCAGCGGTCGCGCGCGGAGATTTACCTACCGATAAAGCCTTAGTCGAACTAGTGGAAAAAGATCGCCAGACNATCGATTTTTTAGAGCAGGAATCAAAGAGGATTTTTGAGAATATTCTGCAAAATAAGTACACAATCGAAGGCCAGCTACANGTCCGCATGCTGCGTAATGAGGCATTAGGACTGGCGGAATCGGTTGCTCGAATCTATCAACCTGAAGCGGAGTTTCCTTTAATGGAAACGAGTGCTGAGCAAATCATGTTTGCGGCTAGTCGGGTGTGTTTACAGACGTTAGTCGTGATGGATGAGCTTCCGTTGAATGTGAAGCAAATGAATATTCAGAGCCTGTATGGGTATATTTCGAAAGCGGTCAAAGCGTACGGGGTTTATAAGAGGGCTAAACCTCTGCTCAACTATGCAAGCGGAGCAGTGTATGCCGGCCGCTTTGCCTGGGGAGCTAACCCGGTCGCGACCGGTGCTATGTGGTTGCTGCAAAACGTAGGTAAGAAAGCGGCCTCTAATGTTGCCGGGAAATATCTCAATGAGCAGGCGATGGGGCTATTGAATAACGTTATCCATGCGGTAGGATTCGAAGCCGCACAGATTTATGGTGGCGATTTCCGCCATCGGGACTCGAACTGGATTTATGGCGTTGAATTGATTGAGACGGTCAATCATTTCCAGTTTGACCGGGAGTCTTTGATAGCGGCGCTGGAAGAACTGGGTGCATTGAAGCTTCGCAGTGAATACGATCGAGTTTTTTTATATCGTTGTATGGCAGTGGGGAGGAGTCCGGATGCTCGAAGATATCGTGCGTCGAAGATTTTGACAGAAGAACAGAAGCAGGCGATTTATTTAAAAATCGGCGAGTACCTGAAAACACACTATGAAGGCCTNGATGCAAACAGAATAGAAAGCTGGCGAACCCAACTGCGAAAACATCTTGATNTGAAGAGTTAGCTAAAACAAAGAGGCTTCCTGTTGGGCGAGGACTCTTCATCCGGCATAATGAAAAGAGCACANACAATCACCCNCCTCTCTCATTTCCCAGAATGAGGCTAAACAGGTAACCAAGCGATGGCAAACTTACCAAAAGTATTCAAAGTGCGACAGCATTTTCAGGCAGTCGAATGTGACGACGTAGCAACGGAAGTGGAAGTGCAGTTAACCAAGTTGNATCTTGGCCAAAGAATCAAGCCGGGAGATACGGTCGCCATCTCAGCAGGCAGTCGGGGTATTGCCAATATCCATCTCGCCATCCGCGGGATTGTACAGCACATTCAGGCGTTAGGTGCCGCGCCTTTTGTTGTGCCAGCCATGGGAAGTCACGGTGGAGGNACTGCAGAAGGCCAGCGAGCCATCATTGAGGGNTACGGCATGTCGGAACAATTCCTCGGTTGTCCTATCAAGGCCACGATGGAAACACACATCGTTTGTCAGGCCGAAGAAGGGTTTCCCGTTCATTTCGATAAACACGCCTGGGAAGCAGACCATGTTGTTGTCTGTAACCGCGTCAAACCACACACTAACTTTGCTGGTGATATCGAGAGCGGTTTGATGAAGATGATGCTGATTGGGCTGGGCAAGCATAATGGTGCGAAGATTTACCACCGAGCCATTAACGATTATAGCTTTGGCCAAATCGTGCGCAGCGTTGCAAAGGAAGTGCTTGATAAGTGCGGAGTGGTTGCTGGCTTGGCCTTGGTGGAAAACCAATTCGATCACACCGCCTTGGTGGANGCAGTGGCACCTGAAGATTTTGAAGAACGGGAAAAGGAACTTCTGATTTTGGCTAAGAAGTACATGCCAAGCATTCCTTTTGAAGAAGTGCAGTTCTTAGCGATCGATGAAATGGGCAAAGATATTAGTGGTTCAGGTATGGACACCAATGTGATTGGNCGTAAGTACAATGACCATAGNGCAACGGGCGATGAAATACCACGGGTGAAGTACATCGCAATGCGAGGCCTCACTCCGGTCACCCATGGAAACGCAACCGGTCTGGGGATGGCGGAGTTCTGCCGTAGTCGGGTAGCCCGGGAAGTAGATCATAAGATTACTCGGATCAATTGCATTACCGGGGGACATATTACCGCAGCGATGAGTCCGCTTGACTACGAAACAGATGCTGAGATCTTTGATGTCGTCTCACAGTCAGTGGGTTTGACCGAACCTCAGGACATTCGTTTTGTCTGGATTCGCAACACGCTTGATGTGGCGGAGTTTGTATGTAGTGCAGCCTACTTGGAACAAGTGCAGCTTCGAGAAGATCTGGAACAACTCAGTGATTTGCAGGAACTTCCCTTTGATGAAGTAGGCAATCTGCCGGACTTCGTTTCAGAAGCGCTCAACGACTGACATNGCTAGAGTTTCGCGCCGCAATACTTACAGTATTTTGCGTCGTCGTCATGTCCTTCTTTGGTGCATGAAGGGCAAACCTGAGTGTTCGTTTGAGCTTTCGATGCCGCGATGATCTCTACGGAGAATATTCCGCTGGGGACGATGATGATGGCNTAGCCAAGAATCATTGCAATGGCAGCAATTGTCTGACCGGGAATGGTTTGAGGTGCAATGTCGCCATAGCCGACCGTGGTAATGGTGACAATTGCCCAATAAATACTTTTAGGGATCGAGGTGAAGTCCGAGNGTTCACTGAATTGGTTTTCAATAACGTAGACGGTTGTTCCCATCACCAGAATTAAACTCATCACAACTAACAGGAATACGACAATTTTGGGGCGCGCTGCCCTTAGTGCTTCCACCAACACTCGTGATTCCTGAACATANTTGTTGAGTTTGAAAATTCTAAATACGCGGATTAGCCGAAACACACGCACAACGGACAGAGATTGTGAGCGAGGAATGATCAGGCCTACATAGGTTGGTAGGACAGAAAGCAGATCAACGATTCCCCAAAAACTGAAGATGTAACGAAATGGTTGCCGGACACAGGCAATCCGCAACGCATATTCAATGCTGAAGCCGATAGTAATGGCCCATTCCATCACATTGAGCGCGGNTCCAAAACGATCTTCGATCGCTTCGACACTTTGCAGCATCACAATCAGCACACTGATAACGATGGCAATTAANAGGCTNACATCAAAGGCCTTGCCTTTGGGTGTATCGGCTTCAAAGATAATTTCATGCCAACGGAATCGCCAGTCGGCCGCCTTGTTTGCTTCCGGCGGCGCTTCAGCAGCAGGCTTTTCGGAAAGTTTTTCAGAATCAATCATGTAGTTGATTCTAAGCAGAGAGCCGATGATGGGTAAATAAGTTCTTTTGTCGGTGTATGATATGTTGGTTATGCCTGAACCACATNTCGACAATTCGAAACGCACTTTGTCAGCCATGGATGCGGCCTGCATTATTGTGGGAATTATCATCGGNGCAGGAATCTACCGTACCACGCCAACCATAGCTGCTGTCACAGCAGATGCGTATTGGCTGATCGGTGTTTGGGTGCTGGGCGGCTGTTTCGCACTGATTGGCGCTCTCTGTTATGTCGANNTAGCAACNAGNATTACCGATGAAGGNGGAGAGTANGCCTATTTACGCCGAGGCTTCAATGATTCAACGGCGACNGTTTATGCCTGGATTGAATTTTGGATTATTCGTCCGGGNAGTACGGGGCCGATGGCGATTTTATTTGGCGAATATGCTCATCGGGTTTTTCCTTTGGCAGAGAACGAAATGCTCAGTGGAGTCATTTACGCCGTTCTCGCGACGATCGTGATGCTGGCAGTCAATTTGAGAGGACTGAAGACTGGCAAGCGGACTCAGAATGTATTGACGGGCGTCAAAGTGATTGCCTTATTGTTGTTGATTATTGTTTCCTTTGCCGCAGTTTTCCTNGGGGCAGAGGTGTCGGCTGCTCAGCCCGTTGCNGAAGAACAGGCCAGTCAATCGNCGGGCGGTTTTCTGCTTGCCATGGTGCTAGTGATGTTTACTTACGGGGGCTGGAATGATGTGTCGTTTGTGGCCTCAGAAGTAAAAGACCCGGAGAAGAATATCCTTCGTGGATTGTTAATCGGNATTTTCATCGTGGTCGTGATTTATATTTTGATCAACATCGCTATGTTAATGACGCTTGGTCAGCAGGGGTTAGCGGGCTCAAAAACACCGGCAACGGATATGTTATATCTGACGGCNGGTGAACACGCCGAAAAACTAATGGCAGTNTTGATTTGTATTTCAGCCTTAGGAGCGGTGAATGCAATGCTATTTACCAGCGCTCGAATCTATCATGCCCTGGGTCGACAGGTTTCAGCATTTCATTGGCTTGGCCAGTGGAATAATCGTCTCCATGTTCCCGCCCGCTCGTTGCTTTTGCAGACGATAGTCATATTGATGATGGTGGTCGGATTTGGTTTGCAGAAAGATGGNTTTGAATTATTAGTGTTATTTGTGTCNCCGTTTATGTGGACGTTTCTCGCNTTGGTTGGCGTCTGTGTGTTTCGAACTCGTCAGAAAGGATTGGGGGATGAGCAAAGCTACCGGACNCCCTTCTATCCTGTATTGCCAATGTTATTTGCTGTTTCCAGTCTGTTCATGGCATATCGCAGTTTGAGTTGGTTCGACTTGCAGATCGAACAGCAAGATTTGCTTGACAATAATTTCTTCATTTTCCTATCCATCTTTACGGGGCTGGTTGTTGTGTCAGCAGCGGGTGTTGCTATTTGGTTCGGTCCCCATAAGCCAAACTCCGGCGAACCAGCGGACTAAGCTAACCCAGCCAAAAAATGCCCCACCTTTCATAAGATATCGAAAGGCTTGATGTCAGATAGCCGGAATGGCAAATTATAGTGAATGCAGACAGTAACTGGGGCGTTTAGAAGAAACCCGTTAGGAGTGGAAATGGTCGGATCGAAAAAACAAGAAACATCCAGCAATGTTCCGAGCACCGACATGCAGCAGCGTTTAAATGCTACAGTCCCCCACAATATGCCGCTTTATCTGGCAGCTGTCTGGCAGTGTGAATCAACGGACCAGGCGGACCGATTACTGGCTGGCGAATTGGATGGATATGTATACCAGCGTGACCGTCACCCCAATGCCGACTTGTTCGCTGAAGCCTGTCAACAGTTACATCAAGCAGAGCGTGCAGCCATTACGTCATCCGGCATGGCGGCGATTTCATTGGCNGTGCTCTCTCAGCTTCAATCGGGCGATCACCTCCTGATAAGCAATCAACTTTACGGTCGCACAACATTGCTTTTAACGTCGGAATTGCAAAGACTGGGAATCGAACACTCGTTGGTTGACCCCTATGATTTGCCATCGGTACGTAGTGCAGTCACTCCTCAAACGAGGATGATTGTTGTCGAAACGATTGCTAATCCACTGTTGCGGATCGTCGACATCAGAGGCTTAGCAGAGATTGCACACGCTGCGGATGCATTGTTACTGGTCGATAATACGTTTGCCACGCCAGCGATTTGTAAACCGCTTACGCTTGGTGCTGACCTGGTGATGGAAAGCGTCAGTAAGTTTATGAACGGCCATGGAGATGTGATGCTTGGCATGCTGGCCGGACGGGAAGAACATTGGGCCCGAGTCGAGATGGTGAATGCAGCTTGGGGATTTGCTAGCAGCCCACTGGAATGCTGGTTAGCCTGTCGAGGTATTTCCACGTTGACTTTACGCATGCAGCAGGCGAGCGCAACGGCTCAGGCTGCCGCGGAATTGCTGGCGGGGCGGGAAGAGGTTGAATCGGTGCAATATCCAGGATTGGAAGATCATATTGACTATGCGTTAGCCAGGGAGCAGTTTGTCAATGGGTTTGGTCATATGGTGACCTTTCGATTGGCGGGTGGCCGGGCCGCTGCCGACAAGGTGATTGCTAGTGGTGAAATTCCTTTCTGTCCGTCACTTGGAGATGTTTCCACGACACTTAGTCACCCCACTTCGACTAGTCATCGAGGGCTATCCGAGCAACAGCGAGTAGCCTTAGGCATCACCGAGGGAATGATTCGTTTATCGGTAGGCGTTGATCCAACAGTCAATGTGCTTAGTCATTTAGAGAAAGCACTGGATCAGGCAGCAGAATAGTTGGTTTTTCGGAATTCAACACTGGTGGTGGAATCGCCTGTGCTTTAAACTCAGTAAATAAGAACTACTTTTCAATCTGGCCGTAATTTTTGGGAGTCTGAATGAACAAAAAAGAAGAAGCACTCGAAGTTGAGGGCACGGTAACCCAGGCACTTGCGAACACTCGTTTTCGCGTACAATTGGAGAACGGCGCGGAGGTTTTGGCACATGTTGCTGGCCGTATGCGTAAGCACTTCATTCGTATTGTACCGGGCGATAAAGTTCGTGTGGAACTGTCCCCCTATGATCTTACGAAAGGTCGTATCACTTACCGTGAACGGTAAGTGATAGTGTTTTTTAAGTTCATTCAAAATTAAGCTAATAGAATCGAAACTAGCGCGGTTTAGCAGTGTTACAAAAGTATCGGTTGAGGAAAAGAACATTGGTTTAGANCCATTGGTTCAAACGTGTATTCTTCGGCAGGGACGCTGACTTTAGTTTGGCACCCAGATACTCAAATAATAAAACAAGATTTTCGCTGCACTATCGTAGCGTCCATATATAGACTTTTCATGACTGCAGGAGAATCCCTGATGTTCAAACTAATCAAGCAGCAATGGTTAACAGTGTTGTTGGTATTAAGTGCGGGTGTGACGCCAGCACTTGCTCAGGTCCAATCGGCCAAGCCAATGGCAGTGATTGCTATCAACAACTACAACGAGCTTTCCAAAGACATTGGATGGATGGCGGATCTGATCGGCCCACCGGGCTCATCAGCAATGATCCAGGCTCAAGGTGCTCAATTCGCTCAAATGTTTGATACGACAAAGCCGATTGGGATCGTTGTTCAGCCGGATGGTGTTTTGGGAGCAAAAGTCCTGGGCTTTATTCCAACGAATAACGTTCAACAACTCGTTGGAATGCTGGCACTGTTTGGTATGACCGCTCAGCCAACCGAGGGAGGCCTGCTGGAATTACAAACTGGTGCAACGCCGGTTTATATCAAAGAAGGCCAAGGTTGGGCATTCGTTTCAAACAACAAAGAAACGCTGGCAAATGTGCCGGCAGATCCCGTGCCGCTCCTTGGTGGTTTGGAAAAAGAGTACGATGTTGCCATGAAAGGCAATGTCGATGCCATTCCTCCAGTGTTTATGCAACTCGCAATGAGTCAGATTCAGGCGGGCCTGCAAGCGTCTACAGCTCAGCCTTTACCAGGTGAGACAGAGCAGGCTTTTGAGGCTAGAAGAGCTCAGGCAATGCAGTCGATGGAAGAAATGCAAAAAATGCTGAACGACATGAAGTCTCTCACCGTAGGGCTTAATGTTGATCAGACCAGAGAGTCCGTTTACTTTGATGTCGGATTTGACTTTAAAGAAGGTTCGGCAACCGCCCAATCGATGGACTACAGTGATGTTACGACAAACCTCTCCGCATTTGCAGGCGACAATGCTGCGGTCACGATGTCGATGGCTGCAGAAATTGATCCCATTCAGGGAGCTCAGGCGTCAGCTCAGATTGATATGTTGCGTGATCAGGCTTTGAATCAGTTGGAAAATGATCCGAATATTCCGACCGAAGAATTACGTGCTTTAGCAATCAAGTCGGTTGCAACGCTCGTCGACGTGGTGAATGGAACGATGGTGGCAGGTGAGTTTGACATGGCTGGCAGTATGACCATGGACGATGGCATGGGTGCGATTGGCGCCATTCGCGCTGCTCAGGCTGATTCACTAGAGGCTGTTTTCCGAGAGCTGGTTACATTAGCTAAAGAGCAGGATCCTGAATTCCCTCCGGTTAACTTGGATGCATTAAAGCATGCGGGCGCAACATTCCACACCATGAGCATCCCTATTCCTCCTTTTGATCCTCAAGCGCAGGCGATCTTTGGCGAAGCAGTAGACATTTCTGTTGGAATGAGTGCAGACTATCTTTACTTTGGCTTTGGCAAAGGAAACTTGGAGAAGATTAAGTCCGCGATAGACGCGTCAGCAGCTAACAAAGGTGCTAAAGGAGATGTCATGAAAATGGAAATGTCTGCCTCCAAGCTTTTGACTTTTGCAGCTGAGCAGGCACAGGATCCGACGCTGCAGCAAGCTGCTTCTGCCGCTGGTAGTAAAGATAAAGCTCGAATGATGGTCATACCCATCGAAAACGGAGCTAAGTTCCGTATGGAATTAGAGTCTGGAGTTTTAAAGGCGATTTCTATAGGAGCTCAAGCTCTCCAGCCTCAAATCGATGAGAGCCCTTTCTAGGGTATGAAATCTAAACTGAATTTACAGCGGTGTCTGGCATAAGTTTGGGCACCGCTGTTTTTCGTTCTACCAATACATTTGTATATTCATTTATGAAGGTTCTGAAATGCCGACCGTAGGTGCTTTCCCAACATCACGTCAGGAAATTGCTGGCGTGCTCATTGCTGAAATTGCCCAGCAGTTTAATACACCGACTTTTGTCTATGACGCCGCTGTCATTCTGGAGCGGATTGAAGATTTAAGGTCGTTTGACTTAGTTCGCTATGCTCAGAAGGCCAGTTCTAATCTTGCGATTTTGGATCTTGTCCGACGCAATGGCGTNGTGGTTGATGCAGTAAGTGCCGGCGAGATTCATCGTGCGTTGCGTGCAGGTTATGCGGGAGGCATCAACGCCCAGGGTATCCATGAGATTGTTTATACAGCGGATATTTTCGATAAAGATGCATTGGACCTGGTGCTAGAGCATGACATTCATGTTAACTGCGGCTCTCCGGATATGATCGATCAACTCGGAAAGCGTAAACCTGGGGCTGAAATAACTTTACGATTAAATCCTGGATTTGGACATGGCCATAGCCAGAAAACAAATACGGGTGGTCAACAATCAAAGCATGGCATTTGGCATCAGCAGATAGAAGATTGCAAGCAGCGGGCAGCCCAATATGATATTGCGATCACTGGACTGCATATGCACATTGGTTCGGGAACCGATCTCGAACATTTAGCGCAGGTTTGCGGCGCGATGGAACAGGCTGTTTGCGAAGTAGGCAGCACGATCACGACCATTAGCGCAGGGGGCGGTCTTCCGGTTCCTTACAAGGCATCGCAGTCCTATGTTGATTTGGAAAAATATTTCGCCTTGTGGGACGAGTCTCGAAAAAAGGTGGAAGTTGAACTGGGAAACTCAATCAAGCTGGAGATTGAGCCGGGGCGCTATTTGGCAGCCGAAAGTGGTAGTTTGCTTACGGAAATTCGGGCGGTCAAAATGATGGGTGAGAATATCTTTTATTTAGTAGATGCCGGGTTCAATAACCTGGCTCGGCCTATTATGTACGGCTCGTATCACCCGATTTCTGTGGTTGCGGCAGATGATTCCCCACGCGAAGACGTGGATGTGGTTGTCGGCGGACCTCTTTGTGAATCCGGTGATATCTTTACCCAGGAAGAAGGCGGATTTGTTAGCAAACGCAGCTTGCCTCGGGCCAATGTAGGTGAATACCTCGTGCTGGAATGTGCCGGCGCTTACGGCAGCGTCATGGGCTCAAATTATAATTCAAAGCCGTTGGCAGCCGAGGTGATGATTATCAATGGTAAAGCCCAGTTGATTCGCGCACGTCAGTCTTATGAAGATCTTATGCGAGGTGAACATCTACTTGATGCCTAGTAGCATCCTAGTAGCATCCTAAGGGAGATGATTTTAGCCCGTGAATGATGGATTTATCTCGACGAAGCCGCCTAGAAACGCTATTGGCGGTGTTTGCCGCTGGCCGATGAGTATCTATAATCAAGGTGTTGAAGGGTGGCTGTTTTGAACCTGCTTTGCAAACAAACATAAAAAAGAGGATTCATGCCGATGAGCAAGAAGAAAGCTCCTCGAAAAAAAGTACCGAAGACACTGGCGGTTATCAATGCCGATAACTGCACAGGTTGCGAGTCATGCCGCGAGGTCTGTCCGGTGGATTGCATTGATNTTAATCAGATTGGACTTGCTACCAAAGGCAACCAAAGCTGGTGTGAAATTGATCTGGAACGNTGTGTNGGATGTGAAGTCTGTGTNCATATCCCTACTCAGAANTCTAANCCTTATGAATTAGTTGTTTGCCCCTGGGATGCTATCGAAATGGTACCCACGGAAAAGGTNGCTCAAGTAGTGGCTCAAATTGGCGGGCCAACAGAATACGTTTATGAAAACTGGGATCGATTGGTTGGCACNGCTCAGCACTTGGCTGAATTGCGNGCTAGCAGTTAATAGATCGTTGGCGTCCTTTTACCGNCCGACTCTCTTCGATGNGNAGGATGGCCCNGNCTGTCCTTTAGTCGTCTTACGAATGTAGTACAATGCAACTTCAACGTGCGCGCAAATGTTTTGCATGCATTGTGCCATTCTATTTGTGAGTGATAAGACATTGAGTGATTGGGATCAGATTAATCAAGGTGACTGCATCGAAGGCTTGAAGAGTCTTGACGATGGTTGCATTGATTTGGTATTTGCAGATCCGCCGTTCAACATAGGCTATGATTACGATGTTTATCAGGACAATTTGGAAAACGACGAGTACTTGAATTGGACTCGGCAATGGATGGCAGAAGTTAAGCGAGTTCTAAAAGAGAACGGCACGTTTTGGTTAGCGATTGGCGACGAATATGCTGCCGAGCTGAAAGTAATCATGCAGCGAGAATTGGGATTCACTTGTCGAAGCTGGGTGATTTGGTACTACACTTTTGGCGTGAATTGCACCAAGAAGTTCAATCGATCGCATGCCCACTTGTTTCACATGGTGAAGGACCCAAAACAATTTACCTTCAATGCTGATGATGCTCGAGTACCGTCGGCTCGGCAATTAGTTTACGGCGATAAGCGAGCGAATTCCAAAGGTAGACTTCCAGACGATACCTGGGTGCTGAGGCCTCAGGATTTACCTGCGGGGTTTAGTGCCGATGACGATACTTGGTATTTCCCACGTGTTGCCGGAACGTTTAAGGAACGTCAAGGATTTCATGGCTGCCAAATGCCTGAACAATTACTCGGTCGGATCATTCGGGTTTCCAGTAATATCGGGGAGGTCGTGGCTGATCCTTTTGGTGGAAGCGGCACGACGTTGGCTGTGGCCAAAAAACTTGATCGTCGATATCTGGGATTCGAGCTATCAGATGATTACGTCCTAGCCATCAACACTCGACTGGATGAAATCTCCGTTGGTGATGATCTAGCAGGTTCGCCGGAACCGCAGGTAAGTGCACCCGCTACAGAAAATGGACGCCGGGAGAAGCTCAAACCACAAGACTCAGCACAACAATCTTTACCAGGAATGGGTGGATGAAATACGCGATTTGTAACGAAACGTTTCAGGACTGGCCTTTTGAAAAAGCTTTTAAATATGCAAAAGAGCTTGGATATGATGCCCTTGAATTTGCCCCGTTTACTATACATGACGATGCCTATCAGATTAGTGCCGAACGGCGGGCGGAAGTACGTAAGCTAGCAGAAGATAACGGCTTGCAAATTATTGGGCTGCATTGGTTACTCGCAAAGACGGAAGGGTATTATCTAACAACCCCGGATGCAAACGTACGAAAACAAACGGCGGACTACATCGCCGAATTGGCNCGGCTTTGTAGTGATATGGGTGGTAACATTATGGTGCTCGGTTCCCCGCAACAGCGGAATTTGCTCCCTGGAATAGACCATGATCAGGCACTGGATTATGCCGCCGATGTTTTGAAACAGGCCGCCCCTGTTTTCGAAGAACGTGGAGTGATTCTGGCGGTCGAGCCGTTGTCTCCGCTGGAAGGAGACTTCCTGCTAACAGCAGATCAGGGAGCCGATCTTTGTAGCCGTGTTGATCATCCGAACGTACAGCTGCATTTGGATGTAAAAGCGATGTGTTCGATGGGTGAGCCCGTTGCCGACATTATTCGTAAGCATGCGGACATCACAGCACATTTCCATGCTAATGACGAAAATTTGCGAGGTCCCGGCATGGGAGAGGTAGACTTTTTACCAATCATGCAGGCCCTCAAGGACACTGGCTATGATGGCTGGGTGAGCGTAGAAGTATTTGACTACGAGCCAGGAATTGAAGCATTAGCGAGTGAGAGTATTACACATCTCAAAAAGATTGAGAGTCAGCTCGTTTAGCGAGAACGCAAGGTGGCAGAGATGGATGACTGGCAGGAGATCCTTTACTGGGTAACCGTATTTCATTTATTTGCAGTGCTGCTTTGGGAAATACTAGGGCACTACGCATTCTTTCGCATTCCCTATTTGCGTCAAGTGGCTTGTGACGAGCCTCTGCAGTGGCCAAGCGTAGCCATTATTTTTGCTGCCAAAGATGAACAACGAGAGATCGAGGAAGCTGTTCGGAGCATGTTGAAGGTTGACTATCCGAATCTAAAATACACCGCAGTTAATGATCGGTCGACTGATCAGACGGGGGACATCCTGAATCGCCTGGCCGAGGAAGATGAGCGATTAAACGTTGTCCATGTCGAAGAGTTGCCGGATGGCTGGTTGGGTAAGAACAACGCTTTGCATCAGGCCGCTGTTGCAACAGATACGGACTACCTGCTTTTTACAGATGCCGATGTATCCTTTGATGCTGAATGTGTTAAACGAGCGATTGGTTATACAGAGTCTCATGGCGTAGACCATTTGACGATGTTCCCCAAAGTACCGATGCCAGGCTTGATGCTCAATGCTTTCGTGGTGTTCTTTTTCAAAACGTTTGTTCTCTACTATCAGGCCTGGCGAGTTTCCAATCGCAATAGTAAAGCCTTTCTGGGCATAGGTGCTTTTAACCTTGTCCGTAATAACGCCTTTCGGGAAGTTGGCGGGTTCTTGCGTATCCGCATGGAAGTCGTGGATGATTTATGGCTTGGCAAACTCTTGAAGCAGGGTGGTTTCCGGCAACAGGCGTTAATAGCGAGGGACGATATTAGCGTTCCCTGGTATGGCTCGATCAGAGAAATGATTGTTGGGCTGGATAAGAATACCTATGCCGGCGTTAACTACAATCCATTGCTATGGATGACGATGATTCTTGGGGTAGGCCTCGGGTTTTTCTGGCCCTTTGCAGCCATTTTCTTTTATGAGGGACCTCTCCAGATTTTGTTTGCATGGATTTGTGGAGTCTTGATGGTATCCTCTGGATGGATGGCGATACGTATGAAGATCACACCTTGCATTGCGGTTTGTGTGCCTTTCATTGTGGCGATATTCATTTTCACAATTATGAGAGCAGGAATTATCTTTTATATTCGCGGTGGGATAAAATGGCGGGGTACCCTGTATACAAAAGAACAACTGCAAAGTGGACGCTTCTAGGAGCTTGAGGCGATGAATGATCGACGTTTAGCGTTACTGATATTTGCGTGGCTTCTAACCTCTTCATTACTGGCGGCACCAAGTTGGCAGGCGGGTTCTGCGAGAATTAGTCTTACGCCGCAACAGTTTATGTGGATGTCTGGTTATGGGGGTCGTACCGTTCCAGCAGATGGCAAGCTGACCGATCTCTGGGCGAAGGCACTTGTCTTGCGAGACGCCAAAGGAAAAGAGGTTGTTCTGATCACGGCAGATTTGATTGGTATTGGTGCAGAGTCAACAAAGTGGATTGCTGACCAGTTAAAGAAAAATTATGGCCTGGAACGGGAACAGTTTGCGATCGCAACGTCACATACTCATACGGGGCCCGCACTATCGGATAATCTTGTGCCGCTGCATTATCTGCGGGCCGATGAAGCGCAGCAAAATCGAATGGTCAAGTACACTTTAAAACTGCGACAGATGTTAGTGGATGTGGTAGGCCAGGCTTATCAGGATTTGGAACCTGTTTATATAACTTCAGGTAATGGTTTGTGCACGGTTGCTGTCAATCGACGTACAAATACGGAGTCACAGGTTCCCCAAAAGCGCCTTGAAGGAATGCTTAACGGCCCTTACGATCACGATGTTCCAGTCCTTGCAGTAAGAAATGCCGATTACGAGCTAAAAACAGTCGTCTTTGGATATGCCTGCCATTCTACGGTGCTGTCGTTCACTCAATGGTCCGGAGACTACCCGGGATTTGCGCAACTAGCGTTGGAAACAATGTATCCGGACGTAGATGCCATGTTTTGGGCGGGTTGTGGAGCGGATCAAAACCCCTTGCCACGGCGGACGGTTGAATTAGCGAAGCATTATGGACAGCGACTAGCGCGAAGTGTGGACAGTGTTTTGCGAGGAAGGATGGTTCCTGTCGATGGCGAATTGGTCGCACACTACAAAGAGATTGAAGGTAAGACGCAGGAGCCAATTACCGAAGATAAACTCAAAGAATTGCTGGCAACTGGTAATCAATATGAAAAGCCGTATGCTCAGTACTTGTTGAAGCAATTAATAAATAAAGAGACGCTGCCGGCTTCTTATCCCTATCCCATTCAGACATGGCATCTGGGAGAAATTCGCATGGTGTTTCTGGGTGGAGAAGTGGTGGTTGATTATGCAGTAAAGCTCAAGCAGCTGAAGGCCGGAGCGAAGAATCCAAATGTTTGGGTGGCCGGCTACGCGAATGATGTGATGGCTTATATTCCGTCCACACGCGTCTTACGAGAGGGCGGTTATGAAGGCGGAGGTTCGAATACCTATTACGGCTTCCCGGCGTTATGGAGTGAAGAGTTTGAGGGCCAAATTCTTACAGAGACCCGCCGCCAAATGAGTGTTAAATAACGCGTCGGTTCTACGATGACAAAAATTGGTTGGGCAACGGATATTCATCTCAGTGTTTGTAATAATACAACGCGCCAACACTTCTATCGCGACATTCGATCGGCTGGTCTCGATCAACTTTGGTTAGGTGGTGACATTGGTGAAGCGGACAATATTGAAAGCTTACTTTCTGAGTTAATTGCGCAAGTGGCGATACCAGTCGCTTTTGTCCTGGGAAATCATGACTTCTACTTTGGTAGTATTCAGGAAGTCCGCGGGTTAGCAGATCAGCTTTGTGCGCGATTTCAGAATACGGTGTATCTAAGTCATAGCCGGGTTCAGCAAATAACTCCCACAGTCGGCCTGGTCGGGCACGACGGCTGGGCCGATGGTCGCATTGGAAACTTTGAAACCAGCATGGTGATGATGCACGATTATCGGCATATTGAAGAACTATCGGGCTATGACAAACTTGAGCGATGGGAACATATGAAACAACAAGGCGATTTGGCCGCGCGCCATTTATATGATGTCTTACCAGATGCGATGGAAACGTACGAAGAAACTTATCTCGTCACGCATCTACCGCCCATGAGAGAGGCCTGTTGGTATGACGGGAATATTGCGGACGATGAGTGGGCTCCGCATTTCACATGTAAAGCTGTCGGTGATGCGATCTTGGCGATTGCCTCTCAGTATTCTTCCAAGTTGACTGTTTTGTGTGGCCATACACATAGCCCGGGCGTTTGCGAACCTGCTCCCAATGTCACCATCTACACCGATGGAGCGGAATATGAAAAGCCAAAGCTAAGCCGAATCATTGAACTGTAAGAGGTAGCAGCCAGACAGAATCCCGGCAGTTCACGTTGTGCTATTTCATCCGAGAGGCTGATAGACAATTCGGAATAGCTTTATGCTCTTGGGAAGGGGAATGGCAGGACTTCAGAGATAGAGTTTTTTCCGAGAGCGAGCATCGCCAAACGGTCAAAGCCCAGAGCTATTCCACAGCAGTCGGGCAAACCATATCGCATAGCCTCCGCTAAATAGCTATCAACGGGAAGGGCGGGGCGGTCATCCAGTTGACGAAGGGCGTTGGTTTTCAGATTGCGCTGATGGAATTCTTCAGCATCTAATAACTCATGGTATCCGTTTGCCAATTCAATGCCGTCTACAAATAATTCAAACCGTTCCGCGACTAATGGATTGTTAGGGTGTATCCGAGCGAGGGCAGCCTGACTGGAGGGATATTCAGAAAGAATACAGGGCTTCCCAATACCGAGGCGAGGTTGAATGAACTCGGTCAATAAAAGGTCGAGCCAGTCGTCTTTGCCCAGGGCTCGCCAATTCTGGGGGATTTCAAACTCGAGAGATGCGATCGCATTCATGAGTTGTTGCTCGTTTATTTCCAATGGATCAAAGTTCAAGATATTCTGAAATGCTTCCCGATAGGTCACCGTTTCAAAGCTATTATAAGGCAGCAGGGTAGTGGCCAGTTCACCCAGAAACTGCATCGCTTCTTCTGTGGTATCTCCGACACGATACCATTCGACCATCGTGAACTCCAGATTATGCAATGCNCCTTGNTCTTCGTCACGAAAGGCCCGNCAAATCTGAAAGATNGAGTTCATNCCCGANGCTAGCAACCGCTTCATCCCAAATTCGGGCGATGTCTGCAGCCAATATTGGNTGCCACTGATTTCCACCTTGAGGGGATGCAGAAAGCGGTCAATCACGGTGTCGGCGGAAAGCGTTGGCGTCTCGACTTCATCAAACCCGGCCTCATAAAAAAGTTCACGCAGTTCTCTCAGAAGGATGCTGCGACCCTTAAGGGTTTCAATGTCGGCTGTCGAACGAAAGTTGTTCAGTGGCATCGTACCGGACCGAGTGCCAATGCCNGAAAAGCGAGCATAAAATTTCAATTCCAGATCGGCAATGNTGATCAGGTCCCCATCGGNCAACGTGGTCTCTTGTTTCAAAGGANNGTTGTTGACGAACGTACCATTGGCACTCTCAAGATCTTGAATCGTAACATGATCTGCACGTACATTCAGGCAGGCATGTTGTCGGCTAACAGCGCTCAGACTGATTTGAATATCAGCATCTTCATCACGCCCTACAAAATTCTGGCCTGTAGACAACTCAAATAGTTGTCCCTGGTCGAGTCCATTGGTGATGATTAGGTAGGCCATAATTCAGGCCTCGTCGACAGACTATTTGACGCTTGCGCGTTCCACATAGTCGCCGGTACGAGTATCTACTTTGATGACATTGCCCATTTCAATAAAGGCCGGGCAAAGGATCTCAGCCCCGGTTTCAACTTTAACCGGTTTGGTCACATTCGTTGCAGTATCGCCCTTTGCCCCGGGCTCGCAGAATTCAACGGTTAGCTGTACGTGATTTGGAGGAGTGATGGTGATAGGGTTCCCGTTCCAAAGAACAGCATGACACTTCATGCCTTCTTTGAGGTATTTCCAATTGTCACCGACCTGATCTTCCGACAGTTCATATTGGTCGAAATCACTGCTATTCATGAAGTAGAACGTATCGGTCTGTCGGTATAGAAACTGACAATCTATTTCTTCGACATCCGCCACTTCCAGTGAGTCACCACCTTTGTAAGTGCGATCGAGAACAGTACCACGAATTAGGTTCCGCAATTTACATTTATAAAAAGCGTTTCCTTTTCCGGGCTTCACGAAATTCATCTCGATCATCAGATAGGGCTCATTGTCGATTTCCACGCGAAGACCTTTGCGAAAATCGTTCGTTTTATAGCTTGCCACGGCTTACTTTTTCCTTGTTGATTGTCAGTTGATTTACTTTGGGGCTGGTACAATCGAGTGATTCAATCCAACTCTATCAAGTGTTTACTATAACCATGACGACTCACTTATCACAGACCAAACCAGCGGCCACGGCGTCGTCGTGTGAAGAGAGTGCATGGCAGCAGGAGATGAAGCAGGCGATTCGCTCTTCACTCGGATTATGCGAGTTTTTAAAAATTCCGCCCACTGCCATTAACGTCGAGGAAAACGACTTTCCGGTTTTTGTGCCGCGTTCGTTTGCCGCACGGATGAATCCAGGTGATCCGGCCGACCC
>PAJC01000107.1 GCA_002705165.1 Planctomycetaceae bacterium
CCTTAATAACCATTGCAATATCCTCAAACAGCAATACTAGAAGCAAAAAAAACCCATTTGTCTTTTGCCAAATCCACAAAAAATAATTTGACTATTTTTTAATCAGTAAATTATATTGCCTATAAATTAATCATTATATTAGCCAATTCAGAGTAAAATTATAATTAGGTCATTGATATTATTGTATTTTCTGGTTTGGCACGCCTTTTGTATATAAGTAAGGGTTTACAGAGATCAATTACGAAAGGTAACGCGAAATGAAACTTATAATAGCGATTGTCAAACCATCAAAAGTACAGGATATCCGGACGGCTTTAGTCGATATCGGTGTCGAAGGTATGACAACTAGCGAAGTCTCAGGATTTGGGCGTCAAAAAGGGCATACAGAAATTTATCGAGGAGCGGAATATGAAATTAGTTTCGTTCCTAAAGTAAAAATCGAGGTTGCCACAACCAACGAGCAAGCTAGTGCCGTGATTGAAGCTATTACTTCATCTGCGGAAACAGGGAATATTGGTGACGGGAAAATATTTGTTTTGGACCTTGGCGAGACGGTTCGTATCAGAACCGGCGAAACAGGCGATGAAGCACTATAATACAATTTTAGGAGTTATTTTATGTTAAAAATATTAAAGACAGCACCTTATTTATGCATATTGGGGATACTTATAACGGTTGATACTACCTGGGCCGCGGAAAATAAACCAAAGCTAGATACAGGAGATACGGCCTGGTTATTAACCTCAACGGCAATCGTTTTATTAATGACAATACCTGGCGTGGCTCTGTTCTACGCAGGCATGGCACGAAAGAAAAACGTGCTATCCGTTCTAATGCAAAGTTTCACTATTACTTGCCTCATATCAATAATCTGGATGGTTGCTGGTTACAGTTTAGCTTTTTCGAAAGGAGAAAGTGCATATGTCGGTAATCTGGATCTGGCATTCTTAGATCATTTAACAGTGGGTGCAATTAATGGAACAATACCGGACTCACTCTTCGTCGTATTCCAAATGACTTTTGCAGTAATAACGGCAGCCTTAATTACAGGATCACTTGCTGAGAGAATTAAATTTTCAGCGCTATTATGGTTCGTCGGTATTTGGTCCATAGTTGTCTACTCACCTGTTACTTATTGGGTATGGGGTGGCGGGTTTCTTGGCGATGCAGGAGTACTTGATTTTGCTGGAGGAACAGTCGTTCATATAAATTCCGGGATAGCGGCATTAGTTGCGTGCGTAATGCTTGGAAAACGAACGGGATATGGAAAAGAAAATTTGGCACCACACAATCTGGTTCTAACCGTAATCGGTGGCTCTCTTTTATGGGTTGGATGGTTCGGCTTTAATGCAGGTTCTGCTTTAGGTGCTAATGGAGGAGCAGCAATGGCAATGACTGTAACTCAAATCGCTGCTGCTTCTGCTGGTTTAGCGTGGATGCTAGCAGAGTGGACAGTACAAAAAAAACCAACTGTTCTAGGGGTTGTCTCGGGAGCCGTAGCGGGATTAGTAGCAATCACTCCTGCTGCAGGATTTGTTGGCCCAAAAGGCGCCTTAGCAATTGGGCTCCTTGCTGGACTGATCTGCTTTTGGGGTGCCACAAGTTTGAAACATAAATTAAAATATGACGATAGTTTCGATGTATTTGCAGTTCACGGCCTCGGAGGAATTACAGGAGCGATATTAACCGGTGTGTTTGCTGTCGAGGCAATCGGCGGAACCGCCGGAGCATTAGAGGGCAACCTATCTCAAATTGGCACTCAACTATATGGAATTATAGCGACTATAATTTGGAGTGCAGTGGCAACGGCCGTCATCATTTTTGTAATTGATAAAACTATTGGTATCCGGGTTGATAAAGACGCAGAGTCNGAAGGTCTCGATCTGAACCAACACGGTGAAATGATTCACTGAGAATTTGTACATATTCTAACAACAGATGAGGTCTCCTAGTCTATTTCTAACAACAGATGAGGTCTCCTAGTCTATAAATCTGTTGTTTGTATAAAGGGTTGTTTTTAGCATGCCACGCCTAAAAGCAACCCTTTTCATTAATTAGTGCAGGAAGTCTTTGGCATTGCTTTATCAACCCCAAAACCGGAAAACAAATCTCTTTATAGGGCTTACTTCATACACAAATTTTTATAGACGGCAGATTCATGAGCCAATTGAACCATAAAAATATTTCGTTCTTTTACNATAGATTTCTTTTTCCATGTGTTGTACCAATTTAACATATCAGCAGATAACTTATTAGCTAATAAGTCGCATTGTAGATCGCTTACAATTCTNTCATTNGTCACAGGAAAAGTTGCCTGAGCATATACACTCTGGCTAAACATTAGCATAACTATACTTATTATTAATTTCTTCATCATGTTTTTTCCATCCCATAAATTTCTTTTACTTTATAATATCCCTCATAAATGATTTACGTTCTCTCAACGGGAAGATAGGTAANCCTTATAAACAATATTAAATTAAACAACATAGNTAGATGCATTTTGAATTTTTTATATTTTAATGTTTAAAAATATAAAGCAGAGGTTATTGAAAAATTTCAACACAAGCCACTTTTTCTTTTATATATGAATTCGTAGTCAGTATGTGAACCTACTGGAAAATCATATTCCCCCACCCTGCTAAAACCATGCCTTTCATAAAATCTCTGAGCATCTGTGTTGCCGGAAAAAACTCCCAAATACAAATCAGGGTCACCTTTCCTTTTAGCCCAATCTATGAAAATTTTCATTAGATGACTGCCTATGCCTGTTGATTGATATGAGGATGAAACGTATAGCCTTTTTAACTCGAGCGCATTTGGCAGATAATTCTCAACCGGTAATTCAAGCAATCCAGCAACTGAGTAAGCTACAAGTGCATGGTCACTAGTTCGCGCAACAAAAATAGTCGTTTCGGGGTCAGACAAATACGAAGAGTACCGAGTTTCAGAATGTTCTAAACTAAGAAAAGATTCTAAATCATCTTTTTTGTAAAGGTGCCCAAATTTCTTAACAAATGTACATTCACCCAATTTAGAGAGGGCAATAACATCAGTTTCTTTTGCTTCTTCATATGAAATTGACATAGTTGAGACCGCTAATATTTATTTATAGGCGCATAGCGCGTGTTGTAATAAAAACTGCAACTTAAAGCTCGCTCATGCTCTATTTAACACTCACATTCCTAATTATAATCGTCTAGGGGTATTTATTTATGAAGTTGAGGAATCATAGCCAGTTTCCACCCCGGGCGGATAAAAACTCGCTACTCGCAATCCACCGTAGGCTTGCCAATTGATAATTTCATTACTATCAAGAAGATTGAGTTCGAATACAACTTCGTTGTTGTTTTGGCCGCCATATTCGCGGACACGCACCCATTGGGGGAAATCTGTTGGATGCCAACTATCTCGAGGCCCCATGCGCCAATCAACATCATCCCAAGTTAATTTCCCCGAGTCACTAAGAACTTCTCGCCGTGGTCCGCACGTGGAATCAATTACCATTATGTTTCCGGTATTTTCTAATCGATGCGCGTCACCCATCGCGAAAGAAATAACAGGTGCTTCAGTATCATATTCGGCAGAGCTCCAGATTTGACGCACTTCCATATTTTCGACGTCAACTTCAAATTCAACAGCTCGTGCAAGACACTTGGCAGGCTTCTTGCGAGGATGCGGTGGTAAGGTTCCGATGATGCCATTATCATACATAATAAATTTGTTAGGACCGGTCACCCGCGGATTATGCCCGTGATAAGGCCAAGTCAAATTATCGATAGGAGTAAGCAGCTTACTTTTATATTCACTATTCCAGTCCTGATGATCCCCTAATATCCAAATAATTTCGCCGGAGTTTATGTCAACTTTAAGAACAGCATCCTGATGCCGCAGCGAAATCAGGATATTACCATCGTGCGGATCACCTGTTACGCCATTGCCGTGTGTCCAATCAAGAGCGCCCGGAAAACCCCGAACCCACCAATAAGGTTCCAGTAAGCCATAACCCACTCGATCGGTATCTAAATGATCAAAAGTATTCCAATTCCAGACAATTTCACCTTCCGGTGTAAATTCAACGATGTTATCACCAACGACAGTCTGGGTTTTCCGCGGTGCAGTTTTATCTATAATATCAGTATAGTAATTTTTAATTTCTTGAGTATTTGCAGTAAGAGCTAAGAAATTCCCATTTTCCAATTCGTGAGGTTGATGATGAAGGCTTTGAGCTTTAATTGGAATAGAGTTTTCGACTGAGCCAAAAGGACGATCACTAGCATGAAATTGCCTAATAATATTGCCGCAAATATCTATTTCAACCGTTCGAAAATCAACATAATGAAAAAATATATTGCCATTTTTTAATTGGTGAATGCCTGCGATGCGAGCATCCGAATGATAAGTCCAAATAACCTCACCTTCCTCATCAAAGGCTGCTATTAAACCCCATTTTTTTTCAAACTCTGCCTGCTTTGGTGTTGCCCAATGCGCGCGCATAAGGGAAGAACGCCGAATACTCAACATTGTAAATCCTGTTTCCATGGCCGAGGAATTAGAAGTAATAAGATTGACTTCTGGCATATTTATTGTGCCATCTGGCAACCTAGGTGTTCTGTAAGTTAGTTCGAATGGACCGGCAGTTGCACCTTTTTGATTGTTAACCGATAGCTTCATTTGGTGTTCTGTATCAGCCCGCATTCCAACAATAGGCAAACCTTTCGATGGGTTATAATCCTCATTAAATTTGACTCGCCAGGTTTTGTGGCCATCGTTTACCTCAACTGTGCTTGAGACGGAAACGTTTACGTCGAAATAGATCAATGCAACTAGTGGCACTCGATCATTTGGATTTTTTTCAACGTGTGGTGCAGTTATTAAATCGATGCTGGACATTTTGACCCTCTTGCCTAGTAAGGAAAATTAATCGTTCGAAATTAAATTAACTCATAAAAAAAACAGAAAAAAATCAATTCATAGTATTCAACAATGTTTACAGACTATCTGTAACTTTTAAGTGAATTCACAGGGCCATTGTGTCGGCGGAGACCGCGTTAAGGGGCGAACGGTGGCAACGGTGAAGTTGTTTGGAGTTGCATCATTCGCCGCACCATGATCTCCATAAGATCTGTCCTAATCTTTGCAGCGCTTGGATCGTCAAAGATGTTAACATTTTCATCCGGGTCGCGAGCAAGATCGTACAATTCGCCAAAATTGTCATCCGGGGACAAGGTCATACGGTGGCTACGGGTAACCAAGGTGCGAAGGCTCGGGGGTGTGGACGTGCCAGGCTTGGGCTGGCCTGCGGCTTCTTCAATTATCAATCCGTCGGGTTCCTGGTCGCTGAAGAGGTCTCGTCCCATGGCACCATTGAAAGGTTGAATCCCAGCCCGCCTTAGGATTGTTGTTGGAAAATCGATTGTCGAAGTTAGATCGTCGCGCACGGATGCTGCTGCGCCTGGCTCTACCCACAAAGTTGGCACCCGGATTAAGCCTTGGTAATGATGCATACGCTTAAGCATGACACCATGATCACCACCTAGGTCCCCATGGTCCGACATAAACACAATAACGGTATTTTCAAGCAGTCCATCCTCCTTCAATTGAGAGAGAAGTTTACCGATGGCATCGTCAATGAAGGAAATCATACCGTAGGTGAGCGCCAGTAACGCACGTAACTCCTCTTCATTGACCGGCATAGCAAATCCGCCTTTGCGTTTGTGCTTCCCCTCCGCATGCATTTTGTGAACCTGCTGGAGGCGAGGGGTGGTGATCTGCTCAAAAGAATTTGGCAACAAAATATCATCAGGGTCGTACATGTCCCAATATTTACCGGGCGGCGTGAATGGATGATGAGGATCAGTGAAGGAGACTTGCAGGAAAAACGGTTTATCCCCTTTTGCCGATTCCGCGATGTACGCCTTCGACCGGTCAGCTATAAATTGGGTGGAATAAAGTTCGGGCGGCACAGCCGTCCGCCATGCCTGTGGCCCCCGAGGTCGTTGGTCGGGCAATGCATTTTCTACACCGACAAGACTTTTGAAGTCCGGGCGCTGTTTCTCCGCCCATGCCAGGTGATGCCCGTCTGTGAAGTCAGCATGCCGGGTTACAAGCTCTGCATGTTGAAAGCCATAAAAACCCTCTTGGTAGGGTTCCTGTGCGAGTTCGCCGGAGGCGATGCGGCGTTCCACCCTATAACCTTTACTCCAACGAGAAAGTCGAAGTGCGTCCTGCAATTCTTCGGGTGGGGCGGCCAATTCATCATCTGCGATGTAGCCGTACATAGGGTCCCGAGGCGTATAGCCTTGTAAATGAGACTTACCAATCAAACCAGTCTGATAGCCATGGTGCGCCAGCACGTCGACAAACGTGGTCGACTCAAGATCGAGTGGGATGCCATTATTGATGCCGCGATGGTCCGATGCCATCTGGCCAGTCATAAGGCAGGCGCGATTCGGCATACACACGGGATAAGCAACATAAGATCGATCAAAACGAGCTCCGCGAGCTGCTAGGCTATCAATATACGGAGTACGGATGACAGAATTACCATAACATCCTAAATGATCGGCCCTCAGTTGATCACACATTATAAAAAGAAAGTTAGGACGTTGTAAATTATCAGTTCGTTTTATCATGTATTTCCATTCCACGCGCGATTAACAATATCTTACTTATCGGTCCAGCCTAAACTTATTGGGTGTGCCTTTCTTTGCTCCTCTGGCATGCCGACATGTTTCCCTGGTTCCCAGCCAACCGGACGCAACACGTTGTTTGCAAAGTCAATTGACTCCTGGTCAGTTACCGTACCAATTGTGTCGTTCCAGCGGTTCAAAAATCCGCCACATGCGATTACCGCCAATAGTTCAATTATTTGACTGTCGGAAAAATATTTTCTCAACTCGACATAATTTTTAGGTTTCACCTCATTCGGCGCAACCCCGGCTGCGTAGGCTAAATCAAGCGCGGCACGCTCCGGCTCCGAAAATAGATCGGAATCCTGGTAATTCCAAAGGGCTTGAATTTTTTCATCTGAAACCCCGATCGCATGCAGGTGGTAAGAGCCATGCGATTGGCAATGTAGACATCCACTTGCTAGGCTCGCTGCGGTGAAAACGAGTTGTTTTAGTTCTCCAGAAACCTCGCGGGACGGAAAAACCAATTTGAAAAGGTTGTTCATGGACTCTCTGAGTTCCGGCCAATGCTCCATTTCAAAATTTTGTCGATTATTGTAACCATCTTTTTCCAATATTTCCTCCTACTTTTTTCTATCTATTAAACTGGGCAAGTTGACTTGATTTGAGTTGAATTATCTAGCGGCTAGGGAAATCTGGTCAGATTGATTAAACGGCTCAAACTTGCTCAGAAACTCAGCAACTTTAGGAGCTTCACCCTCGACATGAATATCTCCAGATTGCACTGCTTCATCAAAAGTGGATTTTCCGAATATCCAATTAAGTAAAGATATTCGGTTAAAAAATACACGAGCGTCAAAATCATTGGGCGGGTCTTCATAAAACTGACAGATGCCTCTTCGAATTTCTAATGCACATCGTTCTTTTGTATCCGAAGTCTCAAAAGCCACCCTAATATGATAATCCCACGTTTCTTCAGATTTTAACCTTACCGTCATTACCTGCATTATGTTGACCAGAGGAAAACCCTTTACTTGATCGGGTGACCCTAACACCATACCCCCACCTGGCATATCTAGTTCACCGTCGAGCTCCATTGCAGACGTCAAACCCCAGTTTCTCCACGTCGCATTTTTTTGTTGGTAAGCCCAACGGCGAAGAGCTTCAGCTTTCATATTACGAGCTTCCTGATCATCAGAATTTGCCCGCACCAACCAGGTTAAAAGTTCTGCTGCCCATTGGACATCATCGCCGTTAAGAGCTTCAGCTGCGAGAGAAAATACCTTTTCTCGTCCGCCCATAACATCAACGTAGCGACTAGCTCTCTCTTTCCATGGCGTCGGACTGAGCTCAACTGGGTCTCCTTGATACCACCCCAGATAACCAACAAAAATTGCAGGTATGGCATGTTTGTACGACCCGTAAAATTCTCCTAACCAGGGATGATCACGAAGGTGTTCAGGCATCGTAACGATCTCTTTAATTTCATCGGGCGTAAAACCCTTATTCATATACCTTAAAGTTTGATCATGTAGATATTGAATTGCGTCTCGATAATCGGTGAGCAAATCATCAATTTTTTTCACTCCCTCAACCGGGCGACCATGATGGGGTATTAAAGTTTCAGCCGCGAATTCACGAAGTCGATCAATACCCTTTGCCCAAATCATCGGATTGCGAAAACGAGTTCCCCTTAGTGCATAAACATTTGGGAAGGATTCATATACGGCATCTGCGGATAATAGTACCTTACTATCAGGCAGCCAAACCGCACATTGATCCTCTGTTTCGGAGGGAATTAGGTGAACCTCAAAATTAATACCCCCCGTTGTTCCTTTATAAATTTTTTCAAAAGTTTTATTAGGTGGAACAAAAGATCTTTTGCCAGGTCTTTGAGGTGGCCCCAACCCTGCCCCCACCGTGCCATCCTGACCAATTGGTAAACGCATACCAAACTGATACATTGCACGCCGGCCGAGAATTGGAGCAATCAGACCAACATCACGCATAACGTGATCAACCAGCTCTTCTTGACCTATAACATCAATACCCTCCTCCAGTTCAGCCTCCGACACAAAAGCGCTTGTTCCACTTACATGATCCGCATGGAAATGGGTGTATATAATCGTCTTAATTGGCTTTTCAGTAATTTTTTTAAACTCAGCAGCAACTATTTCTGCCTTATCTACACTCGTCGATGTATCAACTAATATGCAGGCGTCATCACCCTCAATAAGGGTACAGTTTACAATTGCAAAGCCAAATGCCGTATGAATATTTCCATTGAGAGTAAAAACCTGTGGTTGCATGCTTTCTTGATGGCGTGCAAGATCTGGATGAACCGAAGCGGGTATTATATTTAAAGACATAATTTTTCTCCAAGAAAGAACATCTTTGAATTGATAACAGTTTTCTATTTACATTTATACTACTGATGAAGAAAAGCTCTACCGCAATACGCGACTTCTCCCTGGTTTCACCATTATTATTGACATTTGAGCTCCCGGAAACAGTTAGAGTCTAGGCACTGACAATATTGTTGAGCTCCTGCTCAAATTCATCAACATCAAAATACAAAGGCCCCATTCCACCTTGATAGGCAATTTTGCCGTCAGGCGAAATAACATAAAGCCTATCAGGCCACGACTGATATTTATATTCAGCATCGTTATTCATCCCATCTAGGAGCATCGGAAACGAAAAATTGTATCTCAGCATGCATGTCGCTGCGATTTCCGCTCGTTCGTCCTCAGTTTCGGGTTGTTCGAAAATAACATCCTCATCAAGATTGCGAATAACCTGGTCTTCTCCCTCTGCATGAGCTTCGCGGATATAAACACCAAAGAATTTTATTTTTTCACCGAAAGATTTTGCTAGTGCATCAAGGCGCACGGCCCCGTCTCTAAAAGGAGGTCAAGTATATGATCCAAAAACCAGGCCTATTGGCAGACCAAATTGTTTTGACAATTGAAGCATATTGCCTGTTCGCTTTCCACGTTCATCAAGAACTTCGGCCTCAAAATCCGGCGCATCTTCTCCAACTTTCGGAGAAATTTCAATATCCTTAATCACTCTGCCCTCGATAAGAGTTCGCAATTCATCCCGCGTCATCCCGCGAGTATCAAGCCATTTCTGTTTGGCATTAACGACAATTTTCTCGAATTTTTCAGGTAATTCAATCGACATGGCCCAGGCACCTCTATAATTAATTACAGTTATTTAACTACTTACACATAATTTATTTACACGGTAAAATAATAATTTAAAATAATGGAAATCCATAATATCTAAAAAAATAAATTAATTAAATTATTTAATTACATACTTATATTTAAATATTAAAATTCCAAGTAAATATTTCTGACTGGGCGCAAAGCGCACATTAGGCTACTATAGCCGTTTGTATACTCGTGGATTAGGAAGTTATATTTTTATAGGTTAGATTTTTAATGTTTTAACTTCGGCCTCCAGCTTATCTCTTGCCGCCATTAGAGGCGTCAAATGCCTATCCGCTAATTCTTGGCCAGTAACAGCAGAAGCAATTCCTACAATGCCAATTGTTCCTAATACCCGAGTGCCGAGGCGAATAGGAACTGCTACACTATCAGTTCGGCCATCATAAATATGTTCTCTACATCGAAGGCCATATCCATTGTGACGTGTCTCTTTGATAAATTTTTTTACATAACCTGGTTTATTGACCAGTAGATCAAAGTTATCGCTAGAGCTTCTGAGCAATTCTAGGATTTCATTCCGTTCTTCTTCTGGACAAAAAGTCAGATAAGCGCGACCGGCTCCTGAAATCATCATAGGGAACCTCTCACCCACTGTTACCCAGTCAATGGAGAAAGGACTAAATCGACGAGCAGTATCTCGCAAATACATTGCATCATTGTTGAATGTTGCAAGATCACACGGCCAAGTGATTTCTTGACACAAGTCCATCAGGATTGGTGACGCCACATCGGTAACCCACTCTTCCTCACTAAAACCGTCACTTAGTTTTCGTATCAAATGAGATAAATAATATTTACCGTCAGTCTCTAATCTACGAACATAGCCATATTTTAATAACGAAACTAATATCCTGTCTACTGATCTGCGAGAAAACCCAGACTCAGAAGCCAGTTCTGTAACGCTTGCCCCTCGGCAGCGATTGAGCAATTCAACAATA
>PAJC01000108.1 GCA_002705165.1 Planctomycetaceae bacterium
TAATTGTCATCGCATTGGAAGTGTCGGCGGGACTGTAGGCCCCGCCCTTACAAAGCTTGCATTAGATCGTAAGCCACATGAAATTGTTGCCTCGGTTTTATGGCCCAAGCGCAAGATCGAAGATAAGTACAAAGCGCATGCATTTATCACGGCTGATGGTGACACACTCAGCGGCTATGTACTAGAGCGAAATGAAAAGCGAGTTCTTTTTCGGGATCCCACTAAGGGCACCGACCACCAGATCGAATTGGCTCTCGACGATATTGATGCTGAGCGAGAAGTGGGAACGCTGATGCCGGAGAACTTGATAGGAGCAATGACCTATGCTCAGGTTTACGACTTAGTTCGGTTTCTACTCGATTTAGGAAAGTCAGAAGAAATTCCACTAGCCGAAGTGGAAACGGTTCTGGAATATGCTACAGCCCATGTGCATGGGGCAGCCGAATTTACCTATGACAATCAACCTCTTGCATCTTCCAGGCATATCTATTTCGAGCACCCCATCAACCGAGATCGTGAATATGACTTTTACGCCAAAGAATCCGAGTTCTTTCGGCAAATGCTACTTGATGGTGAACGAGTTCCACCCGTGTTAATGTCCTTCAACGGACTGGATGGTGGTGAGCAGGGACACTGGGGAAATCAGGATGAGGAAACATGGAAACGCGATGCCTGGAATCATGTCGATCTGGGAAGAGTGCTGTCCGGTGTTTTTCGTGGTGGTGGAGTCACGGTGAATCGTGGAATTGCGGTGCGCCTCGGCGACGAAGGTGAGTTAGCCTGTGTCTTCAACCCCGAAACACTTTCCTATGACATGGTCTGGAAATCTGGTTTTATCAAATTCAGAGATATCCGTCATGGATTTCTGGATGGAATTCCTATGGATGGAACCCCTGTCGCTTTCCCTGAAAAAGGGCTGACGGTCGAAGGTAAGAAACTGGCAGGTTCCATGCAATACCATGGCCTGTACCGATCCGGACAGCGTGTTTACTTCCAATATACCCTCAATGGGAAAACCTATTTGGATTCACCCTGGGTGCAAGATGGCAGGTTTGTGAGAGAGGTCCAATTGAAAGAGGGACCTTTATCCGCAGAATTGTCGAATGGTGTCGGCGAGTCTGGACCTCAGGTTTTCACGTCGAAAATTACGCATGGTAATGATGGGCCTTATGCTATCGATACTTTTGAATTGCCATTGGATAACCCCTGGAATGTGCCCGTGATGGGAAGTGCTATCGCGATGTTGCCCGACGGAGCAGCCTTGTTAGCAACAATGCATGGAGATGTTTGGAAAGTCGAAGAGCTGGAATTTCCTTCGAAGGAAGCTAGATGGACGCGTTTTGCCAGTGGGTTGCATCAGCCTCTGGGGATGATCGCTGATGAAGATGGTATCTTCGTATTGTGTCGTGATCAAATCGTAAGACTGTGGGACACCGATGAAAATGGCGAAGCGGATTTTTATGAATGCTTTTCAAATCAACACCAGACTTCTTCCGGCGGACATGATTATATCTGTGGCTTGGAACGTGATGCGGACGGTAATTTCTACACGGCGTCCGGAGCAGACGGTGTCTATAAAATCTCGGCCGACGGTCGAACGGCCGAGGTAATTGCAACCGGTTTTCGAAACCCGGATGGTATCGGTTTAACTCCGGATGGTGTTTTGACCATTCCTTGTGCCGAAGGTGGGTGGACTCCTTCCAGCATGATATGTGCGATGAAGCTTGAGGACGACTCGGTACCGCACTTTGGCTTCCGCGGTCCGAAAGGAGATACTATTCCGAATCTTCCATTGGTTTATTTGCCACGCGGTCTAGACAATCAGTCTGGCGGACAACAAACCGTGAACAGCGATCGTTGGGGGCCTTTAAATGGTCAATTGTTACACTTCTCGTTTGGCACCGGAAATCACTTTCTTATTTTGAAAGATGAAGTCGACGGACAATTGCAGGGAGCCGTGGTTCGGTTGCCGGGTGACTTCCTGTCAGGGATTCATCGTGGTCGATTCTCACCGAAAGATGGTCAGCTTTACGTTACCGGGATGCAGGGGTGGGGATGTTACACACCAGAAGACGGGTGTTTCCAACGGGTTCGCTATACAGGTGACTCTGTGCAGGTACCGACCTCTTTTCGTGTACACAAAAACGGTATCAAACTGACTTTTACACAGCGAGCAGATAAGGCTTTGGTTGAGCAAGCTGAAAGTCACTTTGCCATGACTTGGAATTATCGATATGGTGCTCAGTACGGTTCACCGGAATACTCAACTCGGCATCTGGGTATGATTGGCCATGATTATCTACCTATCAAATCCGCTCATGTAATTGACGATGGAAAATCAGTTTTTCTGGAGATTCCGGATATTCAACCGGCTAATCAGATTCACTTGCGTGTCCAAACGGCCCCCGGGGTTTTCAGTGAGATTTTTGTGACGGCACACAAACTGGATCAACATTCTTTTGTGGATGCACCGGGATTGGTGGCCTTGGATAATAAGCCGGTGAATCCGCATCCGATTATCAATGACATTGCTTTAGCGACAAAGGTCGTTCCAAATCCCTATGCATCGGTGATTGCAGATGCTCGGCCGATCACTCTCCAGGCTGGAAGTAATTTGTCTTTTGCGACCAAGGTCATTAGTGCGAAAGCTGGTGAAATGCTGGCGCTGACGTTCGACAACCCTGACGTTGTGCCACATAACTGGGCTTTGTTAAAGCCGGGAACGTTACAGCGTGTTGGAAATCTTGCCAATCAACTTATCTCAGATCCGGAAGCAGCAATCAAACAGTATGTTCCAGATTCATCGGATGTGATTGTCTTTACTGATATTGTCTTGCCAAAACAGCAATTCACTATTTATTTCAAAGTGCCGGAGCAACCAGGTCGTTATCCATATCTTTGCACCTTCCCAGGTCACTGGCTCGTGATGAACGGGAATTTAATCGTAGAGTAGAGTTTGGAAGGNAGCCGCTAACGCAAGAGCTTCCAGCNGACAAACATAGGTGTGGGNCACAAACCGANCTCAAGTTTGNTCGTGCTGGCAGGCAGAGACAAACGTTCCAAAAGATAACTATTCAGGAATATCGTTCAACTGATGAAGATCATTATTAAAACAGCAGTGGCCGTGTCGGCGTTTCTTTTGTCCGCCACTTTGTACGCCAGTGACAAACCAAATTTACTGATCATCCAAACTGATGAACATCATTTTGGAACGTTAGGGTGTTACGGCGGTACGATTGTGGAGACTCAAAATATTGATTGGCTCGCAGAGCAGGGTGTTTTGTGTACCAGTTTCTATGCGGTCACACCCGTTTGNTCACCTTCCAGAGCTTCNTTGATTTCAGGTCGCTANCCGCAAAAAACACCAGTGGTGACGAACAATATCCCCTTAAACAATAATGTCATTACGTTCGCATCGATTCTAGGTCANCAGGGATATGCAACAGGATTTGCAGGNAAATGGCATTTGGACGGAATTCGNAAGCCGCAGTGGAGTCCGGAGCGNAANTTTGGGTTCCAGGACAACCGATTCATGTTTAATCGCGGACATTGGAAGAAATTTTCCATTGACGATGGTAAACCGAGTATTGCAGCTCGAGATGGAAAAGGACAACCGACTTACAATCTTGCGGGAGCTAATGATAAGACATTCTCGACCGACTTTTTGTGTGACCGGGCAGTAGATTTTATCAAACTAAACAGTAATAAGTCATTTTGCTATTACGTCAGTCTCCCGGATCCGCACGGTCCGAATACTGTCCGNGCTCCCTATGACAAGATGTATGTGGATGTGAAGGTGCCGATCCCTTTGACGTTGATGCGAAGTCCCGACCAAGTGCCAAATTGGGGGAAGCCGGATTCGAAAGTGACTGCCGCTCAGTTACGTCGAATCATGCCCGCATACTACGGGATGGTGAAGTGCATCGATGACAATGTTGGCAAGTTAATTCAGATCCTGAAAGAGGAGGGGATTCTCGACAATACAATTATTGTGTTTACATCGGACCACGGTGATTTGTGTGGAGAACATGGTCGATTGAATAAAGGAGTTCCTTATGAAGGTTCTGCTAGAATTCCCTTTGTCATTTATTATCCGAAGATGCTTCCTCAAGGGCATCTGGTNCATGAGGCTCTGACGACCGTTGATTTTTTCCCAACGATTCTTTCGATGATGGGAGTACAGGGGAATCACCCTTCCGATGGTCGTGACGCGATGGGTTTGCTGCAGGATGCAGTTCAGAGTGAGTGGCAGGATTTGACATTTCTCAGGAGCNCTCCCGGTTCAGAGTGGCTGGCAGCCGTATCTAAACAGTATAAACTTGTCTTTTCGGCAAGTGATCGTCCGTGGTTGATCGACCTCCAAAATGATCCACAGGAGGTCACCAATCTCTTCGGCGATCCAAAGTATGTAAAAATCATTGCTCAGATGCGAGCGGGATTAGTGCGTTATGTGAAAGAGCATAGCGATACGCATGCTCGTATACCTCAGATTCAGTCGCAGTTATTCAGTCGGTAACGCTTGGCTGCTTCGTGGGGACGGACTGACAGCGTGTAGCGGGAGAATTCCTGCGTACGTTGGTAATCCTAACGCCCTCGAGTTTGTGGGATGTCACGTCAACGCCAAACCTCGGGATGGGTGCCAGTTTATTCAATGGTAACTGGACATATAGGGCTTTCTTAATACCTTCAGCTGTTTGAACNGTGAGGTAAATGGTTGTTTCAGAATGCTTGATTGCTTTCCAGAAATCNTTGATGCGATGGATATTCAAAGTGTTTACATGTGTAATGATGTCNCCACGCTTTAAGCAGTAGTTTTCAGCTTTCAGAGAGTTAGAACANAGAAGAACCAAGCAGGCGGTCATCAATAAGGNGTAGAAGCGATTCATGATTTTATTAACTGTNTTTAGGTTANTTTTTTCNNGGGTCGAATATCGGATCGATCATCTCAGCATTCACCGACGTCCATTGTTGTTGCANAGATTCTAAAACANTGGGCTTTGTCTTCGCNAGATCGTTCTTTTCTNCAAGATCNTCNTGNAGATTGTAGAGTTGCCAGTCGGTAGAGCCAAAGCGACCNGGTTCCAGTAGGGCTTTCCAGTCNCCCACTCGAATNGCGCGTTTCTGCCCGACNCGCCAAAAAAGGAATTCATGGGGTGCNGTCTCATCCTGTTGTGAAATGTAGGGAANGAGATCGACACTNTCNAGTTTAGTTTTTGGTAGAGGAGCACCNGCAGCCGTTGTAAAGGTTGCCATCAGATCGGTTGATATCACTGGATGTGAATAGGTCGTATGTGGTGGGATTTGCCCTTTCCATTGCATCAGGAATGGCACGCGGATTCCACCTTCATACATCATTCCTTTCTCACCTTTGAGGGGCAGATTAGACGAGGTTAATTCCCGGGTGGGACCGCCGTTGTCACTGAGGAAGACGATGATAGTATCTTCCTCCAGACCATTATCTTCGACCGCTTTGAGAATTTCCCCAACGCTGTCATCTAGATTGGAAAGCATGGCTGCAAAAATACGTCGATGGATATTATCGATACCGCTGAACGTCTTCATGTATTTNTCGGCACCTTGTAAAGGCGAGTGGACGGCATTGTACGCAACATATAGNAAAAAGGGGCGATCGCTGGCACGATGGATGAAGTCGACCGCCTCTCGCGTGAAGGCGTCGGTCAGATATTCGTGCTCTTGAACCGGTTGGCCACCGCGCAGGATGGGATTGTCTGCATCATAATCTGGCTCGTTGTACCCCATGTGATCGGTATAGACGAGCTTTTCGTTTTTGCTAAACCAGCGACCACTGAGATTACCCGGTAGTGCTTTACGNCGAAGCATCGTTGTGACGCCTTTATANGGAGCTGGAACGAAGTAATGTCCCTCATGCATGAATCCGAAGAACTCATCAAAGCCTCGGCGAAACGGGTGATAAGCTGCCGTGCCACCCAGATGCCATTTGCCAATCAGTGAAGTGGTATAACCTGCCATTTGTAGTTGATCAGCAATCGTTTTCTGGCTTGCTGGAAGACCGAAATCCGGATTTTCATTGCGATGGCCAGTGGGATTGAATTCGTAACCAAAGCGAGTTTGATATCGTCCGGTCATCATGCCNGCCCGGGAAGCACTACAATATGCCGCCGTGACGTACCCATCGGTAAACCGAACGCCGGCATGGGCTATNGAATCNATATGGGGCGTGGGGATGTCTCCGGNATTNCTCTNCTGGACGCCCAGTTCTGAGTATCCAAGGTCGTCNGCCAGTAGCAGAATGATGTTGGGCTGTTGCGTTTNTCCTAAAACCAAGGTGGGAAAGAGCAACAGAATAATNAAGGTGNAGNNTCGAAGCTTAATCACGATAAGAAATTACTCGCCTTGGAGACAGTGGATGAGTGCCTGACTAAGAGNATCAACTTGATGTTCACGAANTGCNATNGCATTGATNGTAAGGATTCCCTGATTTAANAAGTTGTGTCCTACAAACACGCGAGGCGAGTGGTTTCTCANNNTTTCACACGNCTCAAANGCTTCNTCGGTTGGGATGTGAAGCTTTGGTATGGTNTCCGGGNTAAGCCAGACCAGATGGCTTGAAACACNTGCCTTCTCAAGTTGAATTTTAATGTCAGAGAGCATGCCCGCGTAGGTGGCCATGCGTTGTGTATTGTCTTCTTGCAGAAAACATTCGAGTGCCGCCATTAATGCCATGATGGACTCTTTGGAAACTTTGAATCCCCGGCCAATGCCGTGGCGAGGCATTCCCCGCAGTTCATTTTTGTCGAGAAGGGAAGGGGTCCAAAGCTGTGGGTGGTCATCCATATCCAGCATTTGCAGCAAGGCGGAAGCNATTAGTTTTTTTTGCCCAAGNAGCANNCCCGTTGCCTGAGGACCGCCGATGGCTTTGCCCCCACTGAAGGCAATCAGGTCGGCNCCGCTAGCNATCAGCTTCTTCAGNTTNGACGGTGGCGGGAGTTCTCCGGCGGCATCGACCAAAACAGGAATGCGATGTTGTTGTCCCACCGCGACCACCTCCTCAAGAGCNGGGGCTGACTCACTGCTGTATACGTAAAGGATTCCGGCTGTCTTGTCGCTAATAGCCGCTTCGTATTCCCANGACTCAGTCCGTCTTACGCCAGCTCCGCTGATGACTTCGTTGAGTCCAACTTCCAGTAATCTAGCTCCACTTGCTCGAACGGCATGGTCATAACCACTGCGATGGTCACGAGAAATAATAAATTCATGAGGAATGTTCTCTGTGTCAGGGAGAGAGCCCATTTTAGCAGGATCATTACCAGCCAGAATGGCTGCTGCGCCTAGCGTCAGTGCGGCCGCAGCTCCGGAAGTGATGATGCCGGCCTCCGCTCCTGTCCAGTTTGCCAACTGGTTGGAAACTGCCGTTTGGAGTTCTTCCAACGCAACGGCCTGTAGGCTTGCTTGCTGATAAGCTTCGAGAGCCTCCGGCCTTAATGGAGAACCACCAAGACGGGTGACCGTTCCACAGGCATTAATGACTTGTTCAACACCGAGGTCTTTAAATGAAAGCACGAATTGGATTTCCTACTGAGGTTGGCTGGTGAGATGGACGAGTGTATCCCGGACTCGCTGTGTGTTCTCTGGTTTGAGAATTAGGAATTTCCGGGTTCCGTTTTTCTGAGGCAGGAATTCAGTATATCCATCGTCATGGACTTTGACTTTCCCCGGAGCGGACAGATCAAAGTATCCGCGGTCGGGACGAACGCCTTGAAGTACGCTGGTCAGATCCCATGTGGGACGCTCGTGCGGAGTGGGATTGTATAACTGGTAGGCAGTTGGAATGGGGTGTTTTTCAACATAGTTGAAGTCTTCAAGGATCGAGCGAGCCGGATAACGAAGCGAAATCCCGATTTCAAATCCACTGATGACCACTTCTGATGGCCATAGCTCCAGAATTCGTTTGGCATGAGGGATATCAATTTTAACGTTGTATTCAAGGAATCGCTCGTTGTCGCCAATCTTAGTAAAGGAACCAGCCATGATTTCGAGATGATGTACTTTGGATTGGATCAGTTCCATTCCGCTCCGAGGGCTAATCTCGTCGGGTTTTGTGTTCATGAGACGAGACAGATTGGTGGAAAAACCGACTTGCGCGATAACAATGCTTTTGTCTTCCGCTCCAGCGAGGGTTTTACGCAGAACATTTAGTGCGTCCGGGGCGTTGTTTCCATTGATTAGGTCATGTGGGTAACGCTGTAGGTCTCCTTGTTGATGATCAGCTAGCACCGTGTATTTACTTTGCTCTTTTGCCATTCCTCCTTTGACAACTCCGACTGGAATATCAGGCCGCCCATAAAAGGTATTGATTAGATCAACAAACGCTGCTGCTTGAGGATGGTCTTTGGTCACGGTTACGGCAAGTAACTCACACTCACCACGAGAGATCAATGAATGAATCATGGCCAGCGCCATTGCATCGTCGATATCGTTACCCATGTCGGTATCAAAAATTAATTTGACGGGTTCTTTGGCTGTGAGGGACAATGGAAACGCAAGTAGCAGTAAAAGAATGCAGATATGTTTCATGGCTTGATCTGTAATCCGTGGAAATAGTTGTCTGTTCTCTTCAAGTTTATTTACTGAACGATTGAATTGAAACAGGGCCTTTAGTAATGATTAACCAGCGGCGTCGAAAGTTTATGCAGTCTTCCCTGGCTGTTGCTACCGTTTCAGCAACTTCGGGCTCTCAAGCAGGCACTAATGCCAGTGAAGGAATACGAATTGGTTTGATTGGTAATGGAGGTCGGGCTACGACGCTCAAGGTGGAGTTGGGGAAGTATCCGAACGTAGCTATTACGGCGATTGCTGAAGTAAATAAAACCCGTAAACAGGATCAGGGTGTCAATCACGTCGATGATCTGCGTGAGATTTTGGATGATCCGGATATCGATGCTGTAGTGATTGCGACACCAGACCACTGGCATGCGCCGGCAGCTATCATGGCTTGCCAGGCTGGTAAACATGTGTATGTCGAAAAACCCTGTTCACATACTGTCCGAGAGGGACGGCTATTGGTTGAGGCCGCTGCCCGAAGCAAGGTGATTGTTCAACATGGAACCCAGGTACGCAGTACCGACATGATGATCGAGGCTGTTGAGTTGTTACGTGAGGGAGTCATTGGCGATGTCAAAGTTGCGAAGTGCTGGAATGTACAGCGGCGAGCTAATATTGGCAAGCAGCAACCTAGTGATCCTCCGCCACAGTTGGACTATGAAAACTGGGTAGGACCTGCAGGGTGGTTACCGTACCAGCAGAATCGCGTGAACAGCGGGTGGCATTGGTTTTATAATTTTGGGACGGGCGACATGGGCAATGATGGAGTCCATGATATCGATTACACTCGTTGGGGTTTGGGGGTGAAGACACATCCCAACCGAATTGCCGCAGTCGGCGGTAAGTACTTCTTCGATGATGACCAACAATTTCCTGATACTCAGCATGTGCTGTTTGAGTATCGAGGTGATGGTAAACCCGAAAATCATAAGACGTTGATTTATGAGCAACGGCTTTGGTCCACAAACTATCCACATCACACCGACAGTGGCGCGGAGTTCTATGGCACCGAAGGCCAGATGTATCTCAGTCGACGAGGAAAAATTGAAGTGCTCGGGCCTCGAAACATAAAGCGAGACATTCAAATAAAAACGGAAGCTCAAAACACAGGCAAGCACATTGGGAATTGGCTTGATTGTATTCGTTCAGGGAAGCAGCCCAATGCAGATATAGAAACCGGCCACTTCACATCCTCTCTTTGTCATCTAGGTAATATTGCGGTGCGTTTGGGACGGGGTTTTGAGTTTGATCCTGAAATGGAGACGGTGTTCAATGATCGGGAAGCTAACGAACTACTGGACAAAACGTATCGAGACCACTGGGCCCGTCCGCAGTAGTCTTGGCAAACTTCCCGGGCTCTTACCGGTTTGAGGGATACGTTTTAACTTACGCCCCTTAATGGGGGTAATTCATCGCACTATCCTGTGGAAATAGGTAACCTATGCCGGAAAATCCTTTTTTTACGCCATAATCGTAACGCGAGTATAGTGATTATTCCGAAGAAAACGATAAGTCATAGCGCTAGAGGCTGCGCTTTGTAGTCTATTTGCTGTGCTGAAATCGTTCGAAATTGGGAATAATCACCTTGTTAGCTCGAATAAAGAAGTATGTGTTGCTGGTGGGAGCTCTAGCCATTGGACTCGTTTGTGCCATTGGCGTTAGTAAAGAGAAGCCAGAGCCTCCAACCAAAGAAATTGTTAACACGCACAGAGTCTATGCAGCAGCCATTAATATGGATGCCGGGGAGCGATTGGATCTAACGAAGCTCCGGATTATGGAAGTGGCAGAGACTCAACTGGCCGATGCAAAACCGGTCATGGACCTGCAGGTAATCAAAGGCCAATTCGCAGCTAGGCGATTGATTGTTGGTGACCCGATTACCGCGCAAGTCTTGCAGAAAACAAATCAGGTGGCCGTGGAAACACTGATGCCTGGGTACAGCACCGTCACGGTTGAGAGCCATCTCGATCCACTCTTAGTGGGTTTAATGGAGTCCGGTTGCAGTGTGGATGTGACCGGAATTGTATCGTCAGAGGGAAGTCACACTTTAGGAATTACGCGTTTGGCAAGCAATTGTCAGGTGATGGGGATCCAAGAGGCTTCCGAGTCTGAGGCGTTAGAAGCTAATTTGACTTTGCTTGTTCAATCAGAGCTTGTGGAACCAATTCTGGTAGCCATGAATAACGGTAATTTACATTTGAGTCTAACTGGAGCCGCGAATGAAGGTGATTTTCCTTCCGGCATGATCCATACGTTGGATTCGATCAAAGAATCAATGGTGGTCGAAGTTGAGATTCAACAGGAGCCAAGTGCCGACAACCCACCAATCAAACAACAGGCTGTTTTGCAGCCTGAGGATCCAAACCAGTTGCCTGACGCGACTGACCGCAAGGAACAACTGGAAGCGTTAGCAAATCAGGTAGCTCAGCAGGTGACCGAACAAGTCACCGACAAGCTTGCAAAGAAGATCACCGATCGCATGGATGAAGCCGAACAAAATAAGCTGAATGTGACACCGGCCAACGTGATATCGCAGCCTAATTTTGAGAAAAGCTATCGTGAGATGGAAGTGATAACACCGGACGGAGTTGTACGTTATGTCTGGAAGACTCGCGATAGCGAACCAGTCATTATCGCAGATGAGAATCAGGAAACTAAAACGAGTCAAAACCTAGACGGTGAACCCGCCAAGATTGCATTGCAGAAATGAACTTAGAGGAATAGGCATTCGATGAAAAACAGATTCCATAATTCATGGCCTTTCGCCTCGTTGCTAGCCCTTTGGTTGGCAACGTTTGCGCAGGCGCAGCAAAAGGAGGAGCCACAAGGATTTGCTCTTCCGGAAGCCGGTGTGAAGTCGGTGTTACCTGCCGTCCAGGTTGAAATGGAAATGAGTGAACATCGTATCCTGAGTTGGCCTTTCGATGTGACACGTGTGTTTTTAGCAGACGACTCTCTTTTGAAGCTCGAACCAGTCACTCCCAGCAAGCTTCGTTTACGGGCACTGAAGCCCGGTAAAACGCGTCTCAATGTCTGGGGACAGGGCGGTAACACACAGACCTATGAAGTCCTGATCCACGCTCCGATTGCGGAATTGGAAAAAGTGTTGAAAGAGGAGTTTGCTGATCTGGAGGTCGCGGTGAGACAGCTTGCCGGAAGTGTCATGCTTTCCGGATACGTCAAGGAAGTCGAGACTCGGACTAATATTGAGTCCGTCGCCAAGCAGTTTTTTCCCCGTGTTATCAACAATCTGAAGCTCATTCAGAAGTCGGACGTAGAACCAGAACCGGTCAAGCTTCAGGCATCGATCTTCGAGATTTCTCATTATGATCTGGCAAAGCATTCGTTGAAGTGGCCCCTGAAGACAAGTAAAACGGGGCAAATGCAACATCAGGTCTTAGCGACACACGGTGAGATCGCCGATTTTCTTCAAGCAGCTTACGACAACAAATTACTTCGCAAAATCGCAGCGCCTGTCATCTCCACTCTGGAAGGCCGTCGAGCGTCTTTTGAGACAGGTGGACAGTTGCCACTGGTTGTGGCTGCAGGACATACCGAAGGAAAAGTTCGACTGCAACAATGGGGGGTGCGGATGCAAGTATTACCGACTCGTCTTACCAACGGTAAGCTGAGATTAGGTGTTCAGCCACGCATTAACCAGATCGACGTCACGAAGTCTGCGAGGTTGGAGACGGTAACTCTGCCCAGTATTCGAACACACCAGCATGATTTGTTGATCGATTTGGCTGAAGGCGAATCATTAATGTTGTATGGTATGCCGATGGATCGAGTCATCCGTGAGAAGGAAGACCTGCCTTTGTTGTCAGACTTGCCTTTGCTTGGGGAATCCTTTTACAAGACAAAACGGATCGACGACAAAGTCGAGCTGTTTATTATTATTGCGCCGGGACAAACTCCAGGTGAGAAGGTTGCAACTACTCCTTAAAATAATCATTAAGTGAGGAACAAAAAAAGAGCCACAGTCTAAAGACTATGGCTCCCCTTGTTCGCTTTAAACCTTGAGACCTCAAGGCGTAGTGCTTAGTCTCAACCGCCGCCAGTATCACAGTCGCCATCGACACTACACGCTTCACCTTCTGTAACTACGGCTTCAAGTGCTTGGGAGGCAGTTTGGTAAGGGTCTGCGTCAGGGTTGTCATCACTTGTGTTGGATGCCTGTTCTGATTCATTGGTAGGATCTTCCTTGAAGGCGACGAAGAAGAAGACGAGAACTGCGCCCGCAAATACTGCTGGGATTCCCCATAATCTACCCCAGTCAATTTGTCGTAGCTCATGTAGTTTACTAGCCTTTGCATAGTCCTCATCTGACATCTCTACCGTTCTTTCCAGAACGGCAAAGGTTTCTGGCGTACAGTAGCCTTCGATGTAACCGGCAACTTTAGCACCAATAAACATACCTACCCCGAGTGTGAGCATGACGAGCAAGCCTTGAGCCTGAGCTCGAATTGGCTCAGGAGCTTTCTTGTCAGTGTAAATTTGGCCGGTGACAAAGAAGAAGTCGTAACAAATACCGTGAACAAGAACACCGAGTACGATTAAAACACTTGTTTGATTAGGAGCGCCTATCGCAAACAAGGCATAACGTAATGCCCAGACCCCCATGCCGACAGCCAACATCTTTTTGACACCCAATCGAGCGAAAAAGAATGGAATGCAGAGCATGAAGATAACTTCTGACCATTGTCCATAGGACATTGTCACTGCAATTGGTAACTCGGCCATTTCAACGACACGACTGGCAATTTGGTAATAGAAGGCAAGCGGGATACAAATCAGAATGGAAGAAACCATAAAGATCATGTAGGCCTTGTCCTTTAGCAACGCCAGTGCATCCAGGCCAAGTAATTGGCGAAGCGTTGCTTCTGAATCGGAGTTGGCAGGTGTATTTGGCAGGATAAAGCTAATGACTCCCAATGAAAGTGCTGCCACACATGTCATATAGAACATGTTGATATTTGTTTCATAATCTAAGAGTGTCAGGGCGAACGCTGCAGCGATCCACCCAAGCGTTCCGAACACTCGGATCTTGGGGAAATCCTTTTCTGAATCGTTCATGTTCTTCATCGCCACAGTATTGGATAACGCAAGCGTGGGGAAATAGGTCACCATATAGACAAAGAAAANTANATTGATNGCATCCGGGGTGGCGCCATTTTCCATTTGCATCGTAGCGTAGTACATTAGTCCNCCCCCGAGCAGATGCATGAAACCAAGTACTTTTTGAGCGGCCATAAATCGATCGGCAACCATACCGACAAAGAGGGGAGCGATAATGCCGGCGATGGGTCCCGCCGCGTAGGTCCAGCCGATATCGTTTGCATCAAATCCAATCGTCGTCAGGAAATTAGGTGCCGTGACGTACCAGGCTCCCCAGATAAAGAACTGTAAAAACATCATGATGCAGAGCAGTACAAAATTACGCATCGTTTAACTCCNGAGCTTTTTGAAAGTTTTTATATAAGACGTGATTGTAGCCTGATTTTGAATCGTAATTCAATCTAAATGTCTCGCTGAGCGGTAGTAAAGGGTTTAATTTCGACTCAGACAAAAAAACGCCCGAGTCGCTATTTAAGCTATACACGGGCGTTTTTTCTTCGAGTGGAGGATAGGGGACTCGAACCCCTGACCTTTTGGCTGCCAGCCAAACGCTCTCCCAACTGAGCTAATCCCCCGTTTGAATAAACTACACATNGGTAGAATGCCGAAACATCCAAACAGGTATGTGAATATTTGAAACTAACTATGGTGGTNCCCNCTGTCAACCACCTCTTATCGATCCAGCTTTCCTTACAAAACGGATAATCCTGTGAACAAGAAAACNCTGNTTGCGTTAGCCAAATACACNATTGCNTTGGGGATCGTNGNCTTTCTCATTTATCANGTTTTNACGGGNAAAGATTCCGATAGCTTTANGTCCGTTTGGGAGAATCGCAAACATTGGAATGCNGNTTATTTAGTGCTCGGTCTCGTTGTGGCACTCGCAGGCTTATCTCTTACCTTCATTCGNTGGTTCTTTCTCGTGCGTGCNCTGGAGATTGAATTCAAATTGAAAGATGCCTTTCGACTGGGATTTATCGGTTACTTNTCAAACTTCCTGTCATTAGGNGTTGTCGGTGGGGACGCCATCAAAGCGATTTTCATTTCCCGTGAACGACCGGATAAAAAACCNGAAGTCGTCNCGTCGGTTTTGCTTGACCGAGTGATGGGACTTTATGCGTTGACCGTGGTTTGTGCGGTTGCTTCTTTTGCCGGAAGTCAGGCTGTTGACGGCGCTGTGGAAACAGCGGCAGCCCTGCAAAGGATTGCTGAAGTTTCCTTGGCAATTTCTGTTGCCGGAGCTATCGCCGGACTACTACTGATACTCCTACCTGCTCTTACCGGGGCTACCGTGCAAAACAAGTTGGAGCAGATCCCACGAGTTGGTGGTACTCTCAAAAAACTAACATTTGCTATTTATACATACCGTAGCCAACCGGTGTTATTAATCGGGCTTACATTGATGACGACAATCGTCCATTGCTTGTTCGCTTTGAGTGTGTTCGTGATCGCGATGGGCCTCAGTGTGGCGCATCCTAATTTTGTACAACATCTGGTTATTTCACCGATGTCGAATCTTGCTGCTTCTGTTCCNTTACCNGGCGGGATCGGCGCCTTTGAAGTGATGTTTTCTAAAATGTATGTGGAAGGTGGCTATGATGCCGGCTCCGGATTNGCTGTGGCTTTAGGCTTCCGTTTAGTCACTATCATCAATGCATTGATCGGTGTTGTTTACTATTTCAATAGTAAGAAAGAGATCGAAGCACTGGCGCCCGTGGTAGAAGNAGACTAAGGTTTGGTACCGTTTAGCTTTACATAGAGCAGCTAAGTTGAGGGATTGCTCTTCTCTTATCCACCGTTTTGACACACAATTCCGTATTCTACTTCTTTATTGTCGCCGGAATTTCGGGTGAATGATGGATAGCATAACCATGTGGCTACNAAAATCACGATGTCTTGTCAGTTGCCTGTGCCTGACTCTGNTCTTTGTTTCGACAGCAGACGCAAAAAATCTGTATGTCAATAATGTTGGTGGCAGTGATAGTCAGGATGGCCGGGCTCCCAACGGCAGTGGTGGTAAAAGCGGGCCTGTTCGTACCATTTCGCGGGCTATTCAAATCGCCGCGAAAGGGGATACTATCCACGTTGCGAAGACGACGGATCCCTATCAGGAAAGTATTTCTTTGCAGGGTGGTAGCAATAGCGGACTTGTGGGAAAAAGTTTCCGGATTATCGGCGATGGTGTGGTCCTNGATGGCAGAACAGAAGTCCCCAAAGATGACTGGGAATTACTTTCAGACAATACTTATAGCACNCCAGCCCCTTCGCCGTTCACAATTCTCTATCTTGGCAATAAGCCTGCCGAACGAGTAGTGCTAGAGGACGATGTAAGTGATGTACCGGCATTGGAAGAGGAACAATGGTGTCTGGTGAACCGTCGNATTTATTTCCGAACAAACCAAACTAAATTACCGCGNGAGTATGACCTAACCTATAACACCCGCCGGGTTGGAATAACACTTGTAAATTGTCGTCATGTCNTTGTTCAGGGATTTGTCATTCAGGGATTCCAACTGGATGGGATCAATGCTCACGATAATGTATTCGGCGCAACGTTGTTGGGCATTACGGCTCGTGGAAATGGGCGTAGCGGCATTAGTGTGGGTGGAGCGTCAAGAGTGACGATTGAAGCGTGTCTTGTTGGAAATAACGGCAAAGCGCAGGTTAGAACGGAAGGCTTCAGTGAAACCAAGCTAAAGAATAACGACCTCATCAATGAGGATCCGAAAGCCCCGGCGATTGTCAACGAAGGGGGCCGTATTAGGGAAATTGAGGACTAACGCTTCGCGTATTTATTCGTTGTCCGTTCCCTGACCGCTATTTAAATCTGCCCCGCCGGGTAACACAGGTACCTGTAGGTTATTCAAATCGAGGGGGTTTTCAGGAACGGGAGCCTGGCGTGGGAGTGCGAAGGTGTTATTAAAGTACAACTTCCCTTCTGCGTAATAGCCTAAACGAAGTGTTAGATCAGTCAGGAATTCCTCGTATCCCCGGCCCGCTTCGGCAGGACTGATGCCCTGAAGTAGCGCAACTTCTTTGATGAAGTTATCAATCATATTAGTCGAGCTGTTAATGAGTTGCTGAGCAGTATTAAAGTCGCCTAGCATCGCATGGGCAGCAGCCTGAGTGGAAATTAACTGGGCCTTTTGAATCGGGGACACATCCACTGCCTGAATGCCAGCTTCGACCAATCGAAGAGATTTTTCAGGATTCTGCAATTGGGAATCTGGTGACATGGCGTAGATGGTTGAGAGGAAAATCAACGATTCAAGATTATCGGGATGCGAGTTGAGGATGTCTTCTCCGACTGGAGCCCCCATGGTGACTCGTACGCATTGTTCCAGATGATAGACGCAGGCCATAAGATTGCGTTCTTCAAGCGTCACATCAGCCATTGCAGAGTGTGCTTTCCAGTGATCATCGTCGATTTCCGTTGTGCGGAACATAAATGCCCGGGCATCGTTTAAATATTTGTCCATCCCGCTTTGATCTTTGATTTCTCCCGAGTCAACTTTGATTGCAAAAATGCGTTGCAGCATTAACGATAAGTCGTAATTCGCTTCGGCATAGTTAGGATTCAATGTCAAAGCATGCTTTAAATAGGCCAGGGCATCGTCGTATCGTCGGAACGTAAATTTGGCCTTAGAAGCATCGCTATATGCTTTCGCTTCAATATGAGCCAGATTGAGTTGGCGAGTGACCTGACAGCGACCGGTTAAGGCATTGGAGAGATCTGGAATGATGGCGGGGATCGGGGTCAGGTTGTCTCGAATCGTTTTCAGTACCGGACGGTGGAAGTCGAGTGACGCATTGGTTCGATATTCAAGACGTGGCATATCGTCATATAAAATACTCGCTGTCTCTCCGCCGGGATTCCTTACCATCTGCTGG
>PAJC01000109.1 GCA_002705165.1 Planctomycetaceae bacterium
ACTCCAAAACACGATTCATTCGTTAAAGCTTTCCATAAGATTTTCCCCGACTTCCAGACTTGAATATTAAACAATGTAACACGATTCACACGAATCCCTAACGCACTCAGACATGGATTAATAACACAACTTACCGAACAGGAAGTAAAATAAAGCTAAGGATTAATTTTAACGGACTAACTAATACTCAATCATGCCATTCACTCGTCTTATTATCACATTCGCATTACTCGTTGCACTCGTTGCGACGAAGGTTCATGCACTGCAACCAGAAGTCACTACAGAACTTGCGGTGAAAGGCAAGTTAATCCTGGAAGACAACGGATCCCAAGATCGTGAACGTGGAAAAGCCTTTCCGTTAAATGAATATACCGCCGTTCGACTTGGTGCCGGAAAATGGGAACGCACCGGCAACGACAACAACATCTGGCGTTCAACTCACTCACCTGCTGCCGGGCATGTGCCAGTGATGGCGTATCAGGGCTTTGATGAGGAAAACCTAATCATTGAGGTGACATTTCGTTTTGGTAAAAACACGGAGCCCTGGCATCATCAGTGCTTTCGCATTGCTGCTGACCGGCGGCCGGACATAACCGGACACATCCTCTCTGCGTGGGCCAACGTCAACAATGACTTCATCGAATCCGGTTTTCTGCTTCAACACATTCGCAAGACACCTGAAAAACAAATCATCCAAGACCTATTACTCGACTATCAAAATCTCCGGCTTGCTCCTAAAAAATGGCACACTGCCCTACTGGAAATCGTGGGAGAGGAGGCACTCTTTAGAGTCGGCAATCATGTGGCCTACACAAAAACGAAGCAAATCACCACTTCAAAAACACTCGTGTCATTAACCATGGGTAGTACCTGGCACGAAGTGAAACATGTTCGCATTTGGAGAGCCGAGCTAAATCCGAAATGGGAAAGCACCAAGAACAATTTACTTTCCAAGCGAAGAACATTTGAAGCGATGGAACACCACTACAAAAGTCCCTAGTCTCATTAGCCGTGGAACGAATTAGACACCATGCAAGTTATAGACGTCGCTGAGAAACTCCGTACATTTCATGAACATTGGTCTCCCAAAGTCATTGCCGAGCTTAATGGGCAGCATCTTAAAGTAGTCAAACTACTTGGCGAATTTGACTGGCACTTCCATGAACACGAAGATGAATTATTCTGGGTTATTCGGGGAACACTGGTGATTCACTTCCGTGAATCATCCATTCAATTGGAGTCTGGTCAAATGTGTGTGATTCCGAAAGGAGTCGAACATAAACCCGTCGCGGAAGAAGAATGTGAAGTCGTACTGTTTGAGCCAGTTGGTACACTCAACACCGGCAATCTGGAAAACAATCGTACCGTGAGCAAGCCCGAAGTGATTTAACAACCACCGTTATAATATAGAAATCAGGATTAGACTTCCTATGTCACGACCAGCCTTTATATTCCTTATTCTCATCGCCGCCTCGACCTCCAAAGAAGTTTTATCCGCGGACAGGCCAAACGTACTATTGATTTCGATCGATGATCTCAACGACTGGACAGGTTACCTCGGTGGCCATCCACAGGCCAAGACTCCTAATATTGATCGTTTGGCTGATCGGGGCACTCTATTCTCCAATGCCCATTGCCAGTCACCGGTATGTAACCCCTCTCGAGCCAGTATGCAGACCGGCCGATATCCCCACACTTCCGGAATCTACTTCCTATCTCCAGATTTAAAACAGTCACCGAAGTTGCAAAACCTGGATACCCTTCCAGAACGATTTGCCAAGCATGACTACCAAACATTGGCGGCCGGGAAGATTTTCCACCGCCAAGATCAACGATTCTTCCAAGACTATGGAGGGTCGATGGGAGGATTCGGTCCTCGCCCCGAAACTAAGATTTCACAACCGCATGGACACCCGCTTTGGGACTGGGGCGCATTTCCTGAACAGGATGAGATGATGCCTGACTATAAAATCGCTCACTGGGCCGTCGAAAAGCTAAATGCCCTTCCGGAAGATTTGAAGAAGCCCTTTTTTATGGGGGTCGGATTCTACCGACCTCACGTCCCGATGTTTGCTCCTAAGAAGTGGTTCGACCTATTCCCGAAAGACCAAATCAAGCTACCAGTCGTGCAAGCAAAAGACCGTGACGATCTTAGCGATTATGCGATTGCACTGACCAATGAAAAGCACGTATCACCCGAGCATAGCTGGATCGTTTCTGCTGGGCAGTGGGAACATGCCGTCCAATCTTATTTAGCCTCCGTTGCTTTTGCCGACTATTGTCTGGGAATCGTTTTAGACGCGTTAGATAAATCACCGCACCGAGACAATACAATCATCGTACTTTTCTCCGATCACGGATTTCATCTTGGAGAAAAACAACGCTGGGCTAAACGAACTATTTGGGAAGACGGAACACGTGTTCCTCTGATCGTTGTCGACAAACGTTACGCAGCAGGACAAATCACCACCAAGCCTGCGGAACTTCTGGATGTATTTCCCACTCTGTTGGAATTGTCAGGGCTACCCAAAGATGAGTTACAAGAAGGGAACTCACTGGTACCTCTATTAAAAAACCCAACGGCCAACTGGGACCATCCGGCAATCTCTTCGTTTGGAAAAGGCAACTTTGCTGTACGCTCAGAACACTTTCGTTACATTCAATATTTGGATGGCTCCGAAGAGTTTTATGATCACCGGGAAGATCCTCATGAGTGGAAAAACCTAATCAACAAGCGTGCCTATACCAAAATTATCAAGCAACACAAAGCTCATATCCCCCTGGAGCAGGAAGACATCCTCCCCGGGAATTCGACCGGTCATAATGCGTACAAAGCGGCCAGTCGATTCCTCGAAAACTAACAAATACTTCAACCATTCGGAGCCAACTAAATGCGCCGCAATATAAGTCTTCTTACAGTCATCACACTGCTCATTGTCTCAGTGGCCGCTGTTAATGCTGACGAACTGAATATTCCCGAAGACAACGGGAAACTTCGAATCGTTTGCTTCGGTGCTCATCCGGACGATGCTGAATATAAGTCCGGAGGCACAGCCGCTTTATGGGCAGAACAAGGACACCATGTCCTTTTAGTCTCGGTTACCAATGGAGACATCGGGCACTGGCAAATGTCCGGAGGCGAACTGGCCAAACGCAGAACTGCCGAGTCTGCCGAATGTGCTAAACGACTAGGTGCTCATTCAAAGGTTCTTGACATCCATGATGGTGAATTATTACCCACGCTGGAGAACCGCAAGACGATCTGTCGTATTATCCGACAATGGAACGCCGATATCGTCATCTCCCATCGGCCCTGGGATTATCATCCGGATCACCGCTATACAGGAATCCTGGTTCAAGACGCAGCCTTTATGGTGACCGTGCCATTCTTTTGCCCGGATGTCCCACACCTCAAAAAGAATCCGGTATTCCTCTATTCAAGCGATGGCTTTACTAAGCCCTATCCATTCGATCCGGATATCGTTGTCTCTCTCGACAGTATCTTCCCCAAAAAGGTCGAGGCGCTGACCGCGTTAGTTTCCCAGGCTTTTGAAGGCGGAGCGGGTGGAAGCCCGGAACGAATGGCATTAGTTCCACCTGCAAGTGACCCTCAAGCACGACACGAATGGCTATATCAACGTTGGGCCCGACGACAAGGAAACGAAGCCAACAAATTCCGTGAACAACTCATTCGTCTGTACGGAATCGAAGTTGGAAACAAGGTAAAATTCGCCGAAGCATTTGAAATCTGCGAATACGGTTCCCGTCCAACGACCCAGCAGTTGAAAGAACTCTTTCCGTTTCTACCCCAAGCCAAATAATCAGTCTGTTTTAGAATCACCGATCTTTCCATCATGATGTACTCAAGATCCACCTGCCTAATACTTATTCAGGGCATTTTTTTCCTGCTTTCAAACTCGGCATTGGCGCAAACAAACTGGAATCAGTTCCGCGGACCTAACAGCGATGGACATATTGATGCGCCTGACCTACCGCAGGACTGGAATGAAGACAAAAATATCGTCTGGAAAACTGCCATCCATGATCGTGGTTGGTCATCACCCGTCGTATGGGATGATCAAGTCTGGGTAACCACGGCAAAGCTTGACGGCACCAACCTGTATGCCGTTTGCCTGAACAAGAAAACCGGACGAGTCATCCATGACAAACATCTCTTTGATGTGGGAAACGCTCAACCCATTGCAGCAGACAACAGCTATGCAACTCCGACGTCTGTCATCGATGAAAAGCACGTCTACGTGCATTACGGCACTTACGGCACCGCGTGTTTAAATCGCAAAACAGCGGAAGTCGTCTGGACACGTCGCGATCTTAATTGCGATCACGAAGCTGGTGCGGGCCCTGCTAGTTCACCTATGTTATTCGGGGAACTCTTCATCGTGAATGTCGACGGACGTGATGTGCAATACGTGGTCGCCTTAAACAAGAACACCGGAAAGACCGTGTGGAAAACAGATCGTTCAGCAGATTTTACCGATGTCCCTGTCCATAAGCGAAAAGCCTATAGTATGCCAAGTTTGATTGAGAATGCTGGCGAACTACAGTTGGTTAGTAATGGAGCACAGGGTTGCTATGCCTACAACCCACAGACCGGTGAGGAATTATGGAAGATCAAACACCATGGATTCTCCAATGCTCCTCGCCCAGTCTCCGGTCATGGTTTATTGTTTACCACTGTGGATCGGGATAACCCGCAACTGTGGGCAATCCGACTGGGGGGTAAAGGCGACCTGAGTGACAGCCATATTGCCTGGAAAGAAACCGCTGCAATGCCTCCTAGATGCTCTCCACTGCTGGTGGATGACCTCTTATACCTAATAAACCGTCTGGGAATCATCACCTGCCTGGAAGCAAAGTCCGGTGAGCAAGTTTGGAAAAGCCGACTGCCGGGGTCCTATTCCGCCTCACCTATCCATGCCAATGGCCAAATCTACGTATTCAATGAGGATGCTATTTCATTCATTCTAAAACCTGGCCGAGAGCTGAAAATTACACACGAGAACAAACTCGCGGAAGACATTCTTGTAGCTACGCCGGCCGTGTCAGGCAAAGCCCTGTTTATCCGGACTGAAAACCATCTCTACCGCATAGAAAATCTAGACCTCGATTCAAAGTAACATTACATACCCGATGTTAATGCCTCGGGAGCGATTCGATTCCTAGAATGATAGAAATTGATTCGCATATACGATCCTTCAGTTTGATACACTAAAATTGTCCGTATCACCGCTTATTTTGGGCTGCTATCACCTAGTGACTTAGATATACAGTCCGGAGACACACTTCATGAAACGTTTTGTCTACGTATCGCTTTTGACCCTATTAACGCTCCCCGTTCAACTACAAGCACAAGACAACTCCATTCAGACTATTTCCGAGAAGTACACTCGGGACGTTCAGGAATTACTTAAGCAGTTTTGTTTCGATTGCCACAGCGGTGAAGTTATCGAAGCAGAACTCGACATGAGCCTCTTCAAATCAGTCGCTGATATTCAATCCAACATTAAGCCGTGGATACGAATTTCTGAAATGCTTGATAGCAGACAAATGCCCCCCAAAGAGTCCCAGCAACCCACGGATAACCAGCGGGAGCTTGNTNCAAAANTGGACTAAGTCNCTCTTAGAACATGANNCGCAAAANTACGCNGGTGACCCNGGNCCGGTTGTACTACGTCGACTAAATAACTCTGAGTATGACTATACGATTCAAGACCTGACGGGGATTGAGAGTNTGGATCCCACCAGAGAATTCCCAGTCGATGGCGCTGCTGGTGAAGGATTCACCAACACCGGCGACGCTCTATCCATGTCACCCAACCTCATTCGAAAATATCTTGATGCAGGCAAATCGGTTGCGGAGCATGCTGTTTTCACACCGACCGGAATCCGCTGGTCCGAACAAACCACTCGCCGAAACGTCATTGACGAAATGATGGAACAAATCCGAAGTTTCTATCGATCTACCAATCGAACAACTCCTGAGTTGGCATTAGATCTTCAGGGCCATCTCCACTTAAGGCGATATTTAGAAGCAATCGCCAACGACCGGGAACCNCTTCTAAAACAAACTCAAACCATCGAACAGATCGCTGTAAAACACAACATCAATCCTGTCTACCTAGAGAAGCTCTGGTTGCTGCATCAAACGCCTGAAGGTAACGAACACCTTCTGAACTACATAAGCCAGCGGCTTCGTGCTCTAACAACTGAAAACATTGAGCCCTTCGCCGTGGAAATGGAAGCCTGGCAGAGTATGCTGTGGACGTTTAATCTAGTGGGACATATTGGTCGTCCAGCTGTCCCATCTCAGTGGCAGGCTCCCGTCAACCCTCTCCGTCCTGTCGTTGAATTAGAACGACAATTCCCAAACGAACTCGGGGAAGACGTTACCATCTATCTGGGGGCCAGTTCTGCAGGCGATGGNCATGAAACNGACTACGTTCTATGGAAAAATGCCCGNCTTGAGAAGGAGGGAGAGCCGCCAATCTACCTTGCTAATCTGGAAGGTGTCGCTCAACGCTATGTCAGGATTCAACAGACTATGCTGGCGAATACCTNCAACTATCTGACGGCCGTTGACGAAGCCTCAAAACTTCCCACTCCCGTCGACATTGCAGGACTGGCCAAAAAGCATAACCTTAATACTCCGTCATTAGAAAAGTGGCTTGATTTCATGAATGTCCGGGCAACCACTGCCGTTGCAGTAGAAGGGCTCATTCTTTCTCAGGTCAAAAATGTTGCCGGCTACTCAGTCGTCAACGGATGGGGAGCTGACCTTCCCAACTTAACGGCAAACAGCTCCAACGATTTGGTGAAGATCCCGGGCGATAGTCACCCTCACGGTATCACTGTCCATCCAACTCCTGATATGTATATTGCCGTGATCTGGAAAGCCCCGGAAGATNTCCGGGTGTCTATTANCTCTCTGGTAGCCGATGCCCATAGTAATTGTGGTAATGGAACTGAATTCTGGTTACAGCATCGATCGGGCGACAAAATCCAGGAACTGTGGCACGGGACAGCNGGTCTGACAGAGACAAAGACCTTTCCTCCCAAAGAATTGTCGATTCGTAAAGGTGAGGTGATTGGCCTGTATGTCGGCCCTCGTGATGGACAACATGTCTGCGACCTCACTCGAATCGATCTGACACTCCAAGAGATCGATGGTAAGAAACGAGAATGGGATCTTGCCAAGGATTGCACTGACGATATTCTTGCGGGCAATCCGCACGCCGACCGCTTAGGCAATCCAGATATTTGGCACGTGACCAAGGGACTCGTCACTGAGTTGAATAAGCCAACGGCCCAAATCAGTTCTCTTCCAATAGGTACCCTCCTTGAAACATGGGCCAGTGAACCAGACTCGGAAAAACGTCAGGCTCTTGCCGGACAAATCCAAAACATTGCTATCAATCCTGTTCCGGCTGATAGGGAGTCTCCGGAAGGTCGTGTCTATCAAGCATTGATCACGTTGGCAGATTCGGTCGTTCCCGGCGATCTGCAGGACGATGTTGAGTCTGACAAAAGGTTCGGAGTCCATCCTGTTTCTGGAGAGGTTGCAAAACTGGACTTAGTTTCAAAAGCCCCGTCGGCCGTTGCGATCAAGATACCGGCCTTTTTTGCTAAGGGACGCATCCTCAAAGTTTCCGGACTTCCTGACCCTCATCATGGACAGGACACAACGGCTCAACTCCATCTCAACAGTGACGACAGTGTTCACGAACGACTCCTTGTAACGTTTCCAATATTGTCACATCCTGGGAATCCGCGACACGACAAAATGATAGAAGCTCTCAATGAGTTTAGAGGGCTATTTCCACGTGCCTTAGCCTATGTACGTCTTGTACCGGTTGACGAAGTCGTGCCGTTAGTACTTTGGTATCGTGAAGACGGCCATCTACAAAACCTCATGCTCACGAACAAGCAAAGAGAAGAACTCGATGCTTTATGGGACGAATTTTTGTTCGTTGCTCAAGAGCCTTTGAAGTATGAGGTGTCTTATGAGCAACTTTATCAATTTGCAACACAAGACCGCCCAGACATTGTCGAAGATTTGAAGCCAATCGAAGTCAATGTCAAAGCTCATGCGGAGGGATTCCGGAAACGGATTTTAGAAACCGAGCCTGTTCATCTAAAAGCCGTAATCGATTTCGCCCACAAGGCTTGGCGCCGTGACCTTCAGGCTGCTGAACGTGCTGAAATCCATCAGCTCTACACTTCTCTTCGCGAAGTCGGACTGAATCATGAACCGGCTTGCCGTCTGACGATTGCCCGCATCCTGACCTCNCCCAACTTCCTCTTCAAACAAGAGAATGCGAAGGAAGGAGTCGATGCCACAGGGGTCACCGGCAGCGAGATCGCCTCGAGGCTGAGCTACTTCCTTTGGTCATCCCAACCGGATGAGGTCCTTCGTGAAGCAGCTCGTCACAATCAATTAGATACACCTCAACAGATTCGAAAGCAAACNCATCGCATGCTGCTTGATTCACGAACTAGCCGTATTGCTACAGAATTCGCCGCTCAATGGCTGCATGTCCGCAACTTCAATTCCAACAACGACAAAAATGAAGAACTCTATCCGGAGTTTGCCNAATTGCGCGAAGATATGTATCAGGAAATCCTACAGTTCTTTGATGATCTGTTCCGCAACAATGGATCGGTACTGAATATCCTAAATGCCGACTACACATTCCTAAACGAACGATTAGCCAAACATTATGGCATCGCGGGCGTCACCGGATTGGAATGGCGACGCGTGGACNACGTAAAACAAGCTGGACGAGGCGGGATTCTGGGTATGAGTACAACCCTCGCAACGAATTCCGGAGCAAGTCGCACCAGCCCGATTCTTCGTGGGAACTGGGTCTACGAAACGTTATTAGGAGAACGACTGCCGAAACCACCAGCCAATGTTCCTCAGCTTCCGGAATTCGTCCCCGAAGGAAAAACGGCTCGGGAACTGATTGAACTCCACAGCAGTGTCGCCGAATGTGCTAAATGCCATGCCTTGATCGACCCGTACGGATTTGCGTTAGAGCAATATGATGTTCTTGGACGCCTTCGCCCCAACAAAATTGATACCNGAACAACACTTGTCGACCAGACCGAATTAGATGGTATTGATGGTTTGAGAAACTACCTTATCACTAAACGTCAGGATGACTTTTTACGCCAATTCTGTAAAAAACTACTNGGGTATTCACTCGGACGGGAAGTTCAATTGTCCGATAACCCTCTTATCGACANGATGATTCAACAATTAAAGACTAATGACTATCGAATCAACACAGCGATTATTCAAATTGTAATGAGTAAGCAATTTCGATATATCCGTGGACGCGATTTCCTCACGCAGGAATAAGCCAGCCAACATTATAATACCATGACTACAANAAATACNTTTTTAGCATTAGCCCNGAGGCCTTCAAATGGATAAGCACATACTCACGCGTCGAACAATGCTTCGCGGAATAGGCTGTTCGATGGCATTACCATGGATGGAATCNGCTNTCGTCTGGGGAGATACTCCTAACGGCAATGAACCATCAAGTGAAGCTCCTATTCGTATGGCTATTTTGTTTAGCGGTTGTGGCTATCATACGAATGAATGGTGGGCTAAAGGCCAGGGTGCTGAAATGGAATTGGGGAAAGTCCTCACACCCTTAGAACCCCACAAAGATAAACTNAACTTCATCAAAGGTCTCTACAATGCAGAAGCTTTGAAAGGAAATATCCATAGTTCGCAAACTGGAAACCTGCTATCAGGTGCTCCTTTGGCATCCGGGGGGAAGATCATTTCGGGTACCAGTATCGACCAAATGGTGGCACAAAGAATTGGTCATCGGACAAAAGTTTCAAGTCTTGTTCTGGGATGTGAAAAAGCAAACCCGTCGGTGCATAAAGACTACTCGATGCTGTATAGCTCTCATATTTCCTGGAGTAGTCCCACCACTCCAACNCCCCTCGAAGTCTACCCTGCTCTGGCATTCGATCAACTTTTCAAAGATTCATCACAACAAGGTGACCAAAGTGTGCTGGATGCGATCCTTGCCGATGCGAAGGATTTCCGCCGCAAGATTAGCCGTCGTGACCAACAGAAACTTGACGAGTATCTGAACAGTGTTCGTGACGTTGAAACACGAATTGAACAGGCTGGCAAACGCGGAGAGCTTCAGGGATTTAAGCCAACGTTAACGGAACCCAACATGGCACGTCNTGCCGATGGTTACCCACAGGACATTGTCGAACACATGCGACTGATGTGTGATATTTTGATTTTGGCATTCCAAACGGATACAACGCGGGTTTGCACNNTGAAACTCAATAATGACCACGGTACGCTGCGATTCCCGCATTTAGGGGTGGACTATATGATCCATCACCTTCTTTCGCACACTGACAGTGAAGACTGGCTCAAAGTGAACCAGTTCTTCCTGGAGCAGGTTGCCTACATTGCTCAACGGATGNAGAACATTCAGGAAGGTGAACGCACGCTACTGGACAACTCCATGCTAATGCTCTGTTCAAGTATGATGAGCGGGCATCATAACGCCAATGAACTTCCGGTAATCATGCTCGGAAATGCTGGTGGACAGATTAAGACCGGCCAAACCCTAAATTATCTCGACAACGAAAATCGTCAGATGTGTCGTCTATACCTGTCGATGATGAACAAGATGAATGTCAAAATAGACAGTTTTGGTGATGCCAATCAAGCCTTAGCTGAGATTTGAATCAAAGCCATAAGATACCATGGCGACATCTGATCCTATTAATGCTCGTGTGCCTTGACTGTGTCAGCTCTAATTGCAATTCCGCGTTCAGTGATTGAAGCCTGAATGCTATCTGCCGCTAGTTCTTAGATNGAGAATCAGCAATGTCCCAGTAAATTCCCCTACGGTGAAGCTGATACGGTAGCATAGAGAATGCTCCTGTTTCCAAACTCCATCAATACGGGCTAATGCAAATGTTCCTTTTNTTTCGAATNAGTGTCTTCCTGCTAATCTCATTTGGAAGTACTGCGTTTGCAGCCGTCCAGGAAAAACCGTTATTCAAAGCGGGGGCNGCCTCCGCGAACATCACTCCTCCCTTGGGTAGTTCCATCATTGGTGGCTTTCGTCCTATTCCGGCCACTCATATCCATGACGACTTATTTGCTCGTTGTATTGTTCTGGATGATGGTTCAACCAAAATTGTCATTGTCATTGCAGATATTCTTGGTATTCCTCGGGAGATCGCTGATTCAGCAAAACGACAAATCACCAAACATACCGGAATCCCTGCCAGTCATGTTCTACTTGCGGCTACTCACACTCATTCGGCAGCCACACCTCGCGGCCCCAAAGGTGTTTTCTGGCCCGATGAAATTTCTGAGTATGGCCAATTCCTCTCGCAACGGATCTCTGATGGAGTTCGCCGAGCAGTGAATAACCTCGAGTCCGCTAAGATTGGATGGGGAGTTACTGCAGAGCCAAGCGAAGTATTTAACCGCCGTTGGCATGCTCATGACGCGACCATTCTGGCCAATCCCTTCGGAGGTGTTGATCGTGTTCGTATGAATCCGCCAAGAAACCATCCTTCACTCGACACACCGGCCGGACCAACTGATCCTGAAATTTCCTTTCTTTCTATTCAGGCGACAAACGGGCGACCCATTGCCCTGCTCGCAAATTATTCCTTGCACTATGTCGGAGGGGTCAATGCCGGGGACATCTCGGCCGACTACTTTGGTTATTTTTCCCGGTACGTTTCGCAAAAAATAGGCGCGGCAGAGGTCGAACCGAAATTCGTGGGAGTGCTTTCTAACGGTACCAGCGGTGATATCAACAATATCAACTTTCAGCCGGAAGGGGGTGGTAAACGATATGGGCGTTATGAAAAGATGCAGGAGGTGGCTCTTCATGTGGCGACTAAGGTTCACCAGGCTTATAGCGGTATCAAATATGAAAATTGGGTACCGTTAGGCGCGTTACAAAAAGATATCCAACTTAAATTAAGACAGCCAACCGAATCCATGCTCAAGCACTTCGAAGAGGCATTAAAACTACCAGAAGGAAAGTACATTTCACACCCGATGGAAAAAATATATGCTTCTCGTATCGCAAAACTAAAAGATGGCCCCGAGTCCATCACGGCTTCCATCCAGGCAATTCGAATCGGTAATACAGGCATTTCAGCTATACCATTTGAGACTTTTGTTGAAATTGGTTTACACCTCAAAGCACAGTCACCGTTTAAGAATTCCTTTACCATTGAATTAGCTAATGGTTGGTATGGGTATTTACCAACTCCAGCACAACATCGTCTAGGAGGATATGAGACCTGGTTGGGAACAAACTGGGTGGAACTAGACGCCTCTGAACGGATCACAACAGAGTTGCTGCAGATGCAGCAAACATTACACAACAATAAATAGCATTTCAAAGAACTAAGTCACAATGACCAATTACCTCACACGGATCGTCCTCCTACTTTTTTTTCTCTCGAGTACTGTACTAGGTGAAGACCTAAATGTCTTAACGGAAAAGCAACGCGAGCAATCTAATTATTACAAACACCTACAGGCTCAGGCTTATGAGCTTTTGAATACTCGGCAGGGAAACTTAGCCACACTCACGACGCCGAAAGCGATTAAAGAGTATCAAGAGGGCTTACGAAGTAAGTTTGTAGAGGCCTTAGGAGGATTTCCTAAACGCACCGACCTCAATGCCAAGATCGTAAAACGTACTGAACTGAAAGAGTATACGATCGAAAATATTATCTTTGAAAGTCAGCCGAATCATCATGTCACAGGAAACCTGTATTTACCACACGGGGACGGGCCTTTCCCGGTAGTCGTTGTCTCTAGTGGTCACAGTCGCACCGCCAAACTCGCTGATTATAACCAGCGATTTGGTATGCGGATGGCAACTCTGGGGATAGCCTCATTTGTGTGTGATCCGATTGGACAGGGGGAACGATCTCAGGTCATAACTCCGGAAGTTACACCGTTACACAGCGGCACAACAACTGAACATTTCCTAATGGGGGTAAGTTCAATTCTAGTGGGACGCAATACGGCCACTTATATGATCTGGGATGCCATGCGAGCCATTGACTATGTTTGTACCCGTGACGACATCGACTCTTCTAGAATAGGTTACACCGGGTGTAGCGGGGGTGGCACACTTACCAGTTATGTGATGTCGCTGGATCCCCGTGTTACCTGCGCGGCTCCTGCCTGTTATCTAACGACCTTTCAAAAACTCATTGAAACGCGAGGGCCTCAGGATTCGGAACAAAACATTTTTGGACAACTGGCCTTTGGAATGGATCACCCGGACTATGTCATCATGCGGGCTCCGCGCCCCACCCTCATCACTTCTACAACAGGTGATTACTTCGATATCAAAGGAGCCTGGGAGAATTATCGCCAGGCAAAAAGAGTTTACGGTGTGCTGGGCTATCCTCATCAAGTGGACATGGTCGAAGTCGAAGGCACTCATGGTGTNAAGCCGCAAAGTCTGGCAACCATTGGCTATTGGATGCAGCGNTGGCTCTTNGATAAAGATGCGAATGTTCCCATTCGAGACTTTGATCAGAATCTTCAAGAACTCTCGGTGCTAAACTGCACAGAGAAAGGGCAGGTTCTTTCGCTGGAAAATGAAAAATCTGTTTTTGATCTTAACGCTGACATTGCCCGTCAACTATCAAAAAACCGACGAGAAACAAATGGAAACGGGAGTGATGAAGATTTGCGGAAAAAGATTAGCAAGCTAGCCGGAATTCGTTCCCCTGAAAAGATTCCAGTACCACGGATGGAAGATATAGCCCGGGTCCACCGAGATGAATACCATATCGATAAACTCGTTCTCCACACCGATAGCAAAATCCCACTCCCAGGACTGACATTTCATCCTAAGATCCCACAGGAATCGGCCTACCTCTATTTAACCGATGAAGGCAAGACAGGGGACGGCGAACCTCAGGGTCCCATTGAAGACCTTGTCAATGATGGATATGCGGTCGTTACGCTGGATATGCGAGGGCAAGGTGAAACGAGCACGGCGATTCGCGACGATCTTCTGGGTGACTGGAAACTTTTCTATCTNGCATATCTCCAAGGACAATCTCTCGTAGGTCCGAGAGCAGAAGATGCAATCTCCGGCGCAAAGTTCATTGCCAACTACGCCCTCCCAACCGATAAGAAACGAGAGGTCCATCTGGTTGGCGTTGGACAAGCAGGGATCGTAGCGTTACACGCTGCGGCCGTTCACCCAAATCTCTTTGCTACAGTCACCATCAAAAATGCTCCCAGGAGTTGGACGAACATCGTGGGGGATCAGAATGCACAGGGGCAGTTAGACTCAATTGTTCACGGAGCGTTGCAAGTTTACGATCTGCCGGATCTCGTCCGCTTGGCTGGAGGCTCGGATAAAGTCAAATTTGAAACCACGAAAGACTAACAATCTGGCCTCTGTTTTCGCTAACGCAGATACTTTCTTTTGATATTGTAAAACGTCATGGCATTACGGGACATAACATTGTCCACGACTCTTTTCCCTTTTGGCTTTAGGTATGCCATCACAATATCTTTCACATTATCGACCTTTCCGAAGTGAGCACTGACACCCCAATTGGTCGCAAAGAGAAGTCTGTTGGCACCAAATGCGTCGTAAACAGGGTCGAGAATAGGTAAGTAGTATTTGAGATCTGTTGGAGCCGGATCCGTAAAGGGAGCTACCTCTGAAAAATTATTGATGCTCGACATCTTACAAAAAACGTTCTTTTGCGCGGCGCACTTTTTGATAGCCACCTTAAGTTCATGACTGATATCTCCATCGACAATCTTGGCTCGAAAACAATGATTAATTACAATCTTGAGCCGCGGAAAGTCCCGCGATAATGAAACTACATCATCCGCATGAGACGCCTCGATCAACAAGTCGATGACCAGACCCTGGCGCTCCAGCACGGCTAAATGCTGTCGAGCTAATGGATCATTCAAATAACCATTTAGTTCATCAAATCGAAAACGATAGCCGTTGAGAAAGCCGGTCCTTTGATAACGACGATGGTGAATCAAAAAGTCTGTTGTCGTCAGATCCGCCCTCGCAATATATCCGCATAACAAATCAGACTCTTTCACCTGACGCAAAACCCAATCGTTGTACTCTGGTTTATCCTGATCGCACGCCTCCACCACCAAGGTGGATCGTAATTCCAGACGATCAGCTACTAAACGATAGTCCTCAGGCTTGATCACTTTACCGAGGGAGTTATCCGGATGCCATTCTTTTGTCAGTGCCTCATAGGCAATCTGTTCTTCACCTTTGAAATGGGTATGCGGATCTATAATCCATGGTTTTTGGGCGAACGCAACATCGGAGGCAAAAACAAAAAGCATTGTCCAAAGAACAAAATAACTTGTGATTCTCATCATTTCTCGTCTTACTTATTATCTGTATTAACTTGAGTCCTGAAATTCTTCAACTTCTTCTGACTGACGGGGGTAATTTACATTCCTTTGTCGATCGACTTACAATAGATTTTAACAGGAATGATAATCGCTTACTGAACTGCTCTCAACTACTCGGGTGCCGAGAAACAAATTGGAATTCAATCCTTACGAATCACCGGACACGAACCTCGTTGGAGAAGCTGTTTGGTCAAAAGAGGAGCAACAACTCTGGCAAGTTGCTCTTTGGCAAAAATATCTGATGTGGTTCCTGCTCATCTTCATTATCAGCAATATCGTTTTAGGATATGGATATGTTGTTTATGAGCCACTTAATGGCATGNAGTATGAATTAGATAAGACAACCGCAGGAATCAGTTTAACTGCATTTGTCATCAGTTGGTGTGTCAGCACGTTTAGTCTCGCAAAGATGGAATTGATCCGGCGCAGTAAANTCACAGCCGCGTTGATCATCATAGGGATGCTAATACCAGGATTTAATCTATTTGTCCTGCTCGGAATTAACGGAAGTGCTACCAACTTTCTTCGCAGACATCAGGTACGTGTCGGATTATTTGGGGCAGAGATGGGAGACATTCGTCGTAATCTGAAGAAGAAGGTAGGTGAGACGGATCCTGATAAAATAAAAACCGAATCCACTTCCCAAACTCCTGTGATGGCTCAAATGGCTCTTCCCATTGAAACTGCCCCACCGCCTATGATGGCAAAGATTGTACCTGACATTNACTCTGAAGNGTCCGAGTAGCTAGCCCTAAGTTCAGGTTCGTAAAGAAATTCCAATNCCCTGGTTTCCGGCTCTTTTAAAAAGATTCGGGGGAGTAGAAATTGACGAGGCCCGGGTATTGGCTACGTCTTCTACTCCCCCTCCTCCGGAATGTAGGNTAGAAGACCGTCTGGAAAAGTCAGTCNTCTACTAATGAAAGGTGCGACTNCNANCAGAATAGGGCGCAAAAAATTAAAAAAAAGAAAAAGCCCCTGTCGAAAACAGGGGCTTCATTCGGAGCNAAACCGCTAAAAACGTCTGGAATAACACTGTAAACAGGGTTCTANCTAGTCCTTAGAGATCAAATGTTTGGCAATCCGATTTTCACGACCGACAGCCACTCTGACAGGAGAAGCATTCTCCGTTCTAGGCTTTGGAGGCTGTAGTTGTTTATCAGCACAATTCCACAGGAGATCCAAAATCGAGTCCCAACTGCGTTGTTCTGCATTTAAGATGGCGCGATGACGCATATCGCCTCGCATNATGTCATCCGNATACAATTGCTCCATAGCCGTTGACAGGGCTTGTTCATGGCTAATATCAACGATCAAACCCGATCCGTTATGCATGACAATCTCGGCCGGGCCCCCCATATGCGTAACAATGGCTGGTAATCCACAGGCCTGCGCCTCGAGCACAACATTACCGAACGTATCGGTCGTACTTGGAAAAACAAACACATCACTACTAGCGTAGGCTACTGCGAGNTCTTCAGATTCGAGACAGCCGGTAAAGCAAATCGTTTTGTGCTGAGCGTATTTATTNCGTAGTTCAGAAAGGAGCGGTCCATCTCCACAAAGCGCCAGATTAGACTCGACCAAACTTTCCTCATCTAATGTCATTCCCAGAAACGACTCGATCAAATGCTCCACNTTTTTCTCACGTGATATCCTGCCTGCATAAAGAAAAGTAAAACTTTTCTTTAATCCATACTTCTTCCAGTAAGCTGTTTCCTTCTTCCGAGGATGGAACATTACTGAATCAACTCCCCGGGGAAGAAACTTGATCTTAGCGGCCTGCAAACCATCAGCAATCAGCGATTCGCGATAGAAATCGCTGGGTACCAGAACAGTATGTGCCTTGGAATAGAACCACTGCATATACTTTCGAGTCGCTTCAGCATACGGCTCGGAATCCGTAATCGACTCAACGTAAGCCGGAAAGTCTGTGTGATAGATGGCTCTCACCGGAATATCCAATAACTTACCAGCCAATAATCCCACTAATCCCAACGGTCCCGGAGTGGATATAATCAGTTCAGAAAC
>PAJC01000110.1 GCA_002705165.1 Planctomycetaceae bacterium
TTGACCCTGTGACTCATCAGCGTTGGATTCTCGACTGCACGCCAAACTTCCCTCAACAACTGGCACTTCTAGACAAACTCGAGCCACAGGTTCAAGGAGGCCCACTCGTCGATGGTATTTTCCTGACCCATGCTCACATTGGGCACTACAGTGGTCTAATCCATTTGGGGCGAGAAGTCATCGGTGCCAAAGCAGTCCCAGTTCATGCAATGCCAAGAATGAAAGAATTCTTAACAACCAATGGCCCCTGGGACCAACTAGTCCATTTGAGAAACATCGCTTTGCAAGAACTCCAAGAAGGTCAGGCGATCAATCTAAATGACCGTATCCAACTGACACCTATAACCGTTCCGCATCGTGACGAATACTCCGAAACCGTCGGGTTTCGTGTGGCAGGGCCACAAAGATCGATCCTCTTCATCCCGGATATCGACAAATGGGAGAAATGGAACCGGTCTATTGAAGTGTTGGTCAAGAAGGTAGAGCGTTCTTATCTAGATGGAACATTTTTTAGCGGAGCAGAATTACCGAATCGATCGCTTGCAGAAATCCCCCACCCTCTCATTAAGGAATCGCTCCAAAAGTTCATCAAAATGCCGGACAAGATGCGACAATCTATTCACTTCATCCACTTAAATCACACCAACCCTGCCCTGCGCCGGGGCACCTATGAACGAAAATTAATCCGACGTGCAGGAATGCACGTTGCAAGAGAGATGGAAAGTTTTAAGCTTTAGAGTAATTCAGCTCTGACATCCTTAAATGCCTGGACTGCCTTCTCCAGATCTTCCGTATTATGGCTAGCTGAAATCTGCGTTCTTATTCTTGCAGTGCCCGTGGGGACAACAGGGTAGGAGAATCCGATAACATAAATGCCTCGCTCAAGCATGGCATCTGCAAATTTGGTTGCCAGAGCCGCGTCGCCCAGCATCACTGGTACGATCGGATGTTCTCCCGCAAGGATATCAAACCCCTCGGAGATCATTGCATCTCGAAAATACTTTGTATTGGCCTCCAGCTTATCTCTTAACTCTGTGGACTCGGTCAACAATTCGACTGCCTTAATTGAGGCGCCCACAATCGGAGGCGCTACTGAATTAGAAAACAAGTAGGGTCTGGANCGCTGCCTTAGTAATTCCACTATTTCCTTACGACCACTGGTATAACCTCCGGATGCCCCTCCCAGGGCCTTTCCAAGCGTCCCGGTAATCACATCGATGCGTCCCAGGACGTCATGATATTCGTGTGTCCCCCGGCCTTGTTTCCCCATGAACCCAACGCTATGTGAGTCATCCACCATCACCATGGCGTCATACTTATCAGCCAATTCACANATATCCGGCAAGTTGGCAATATATCCATCCATGGAAAACACCCCATCCGTAGCAATCATCCGATACCTTGCATCCTTGGCGGCCCGNAGTTGCTTTTCCAAATCTGCCATGTTGTTATTGGCATAACGAAATCTCTGAGCTTTGCAGAGTCGCACACCGTCAATGATACTAGCGTGGTTTAGCTGATCACTGATAATTGCATCTTCGGGATCTAGCAGTGTCTCAAACAGTCCCCCGTTGGCATCAAAACAGGATGTATAAAGGATCGTATCTTCAGTTTGAAGAAACTCCGNGAGTTTNTNTTCGAGTTTCGTATGAATGGACTGCGTGCCGCAAATAAACCTTACACTGGACAGTCCATATCCCCAGTTATCAAGTGCTTCGTGAGCCGCCTGGATAACCGCCGGATGATTCGCCAGTCCAAGATAATTATTAGCACACATGTTTAGGACAGGCGGTTCATCCAATACCTGGATACTTGCTCCCTGCGGNGTACTAATNACTCGNTCNGCTTTATAAGTACCAGCCTCCCGNATGGAGGCAATTGTTTCTGAGAATGCTTTNCGAACCCGCTGTTGCATCTAAACTCTCCTACTTCCCTAAGGCGAATGCCAATTCAAAAGGATCTTNCCACTGCAGCCGCTTTGCATGACTTCAAACCCTTGCTCGAAATCATCCACATTAAAGCGATGAGTAAGTACCGGGGAAATATCTAGCCCACCCTGCAATAAGACCGTCATCTTNTACCAGGTTTCATACATTTCCCGCCCATAGATCCCTTTGATCGTCAGCATATTAAAAACGACCTGATTCCAGTCAATAGCCATCTGTTCTGAAGGAATACCTAACATGGCGATACGACCACCGTGAAACATGTTATCGAGCATCGAAGTAAAGGCCGCTGGACTGCCTGACATTTCCAACCCCACGTCGAATCCTCCGGACATCCCGATCTCTTGCTGAACGTTCCTGAGATTTTCTGTGGATACATCGACGACCCGAGTGGCTCCCATCTTCGACGCCAGATCCAATCGATAGGGATTCAAATCTGTCACGACAACATTTCTCGCACCAGCAAAACGGCAAACAGCAGCGGCCATACAACCAATTGGCCCAGCGCCTGTGATCAAAACATCCTCCCCAAGAACGGGAAATGACAACGCCGTATGCACCGCATTGCCAAATGGATCAAACAGGGCAGCCATATCCAAGTCAATGGACGGAGCATGCTTCCAGACATTCGTCATTGGTAATGCGATATATTCGGCAAAGGCCCCATCGCGATTGACNCCAATACCTTTGGTGTCATTACATAANTGACGCCGACCGGCAAAACAATTTCGACATCGTCCACAAACAACATGCCCTTCACCTGACACAATATCCCCTGTGGTAAAGTCGGCCACATTGCTGCCCACATCAACCACTTCACCAACAAATTCGTGCCCCACCACCATCGGAACAGGAATCGTCTGTTGCGCCCAATCATCCCAATTATAAATATGCAGATCGGTACCACAAATTCCCGTACGCAAAACCTTAATCAGGACATCATTAATCTCCATCGCAGGNATGGGGACGTCTTCCAGCCAAAGACCAGGCTCGGCCTTTCTCTTTACGAGTGCTTTCATCGGGGCACTCCTCTTATCAAGCCAAAGAAAGGTTTTAATTTCAACTGTCGTAATCTCTCAGAATCATACCTGTTTCGGTTTCTTTATACATCACTTTTCTAAGAGAAATAGTCTAATCTGACTCTATTTCCACGTTTANCAGCATCGTTTCGCACCAGAGGGCCCGAACGGACGAGTTCCCTAATCTTCAACATTTACGNATCGAATTGATTCCGAGTAGAATAGGTGAAANAAACGTCACGGCCTATTTTTCATTAAAATGATATGTTATCCATTTGTGGCTCGAACCGAAATCGCTTCTGCGACAACCTGGACCGGCGGAGTGTTCTACGCCTCGGTTCCCTTGGTTTCGCAACAGGGCTCTCNTTAGCGGATATCTTGCGAGCCTCNAGTCCAAAGACCGACTCGACCAAGTCAGTAATCATGGTCTATCTCTGCGGAGGACCAACCCAATTTGAAACATTCGACCCAAAACCAGATGCTCCGGTGGAAATCAGAGGCTCCTTCCAACCAACAGCTACTAANATTCCTGGAATTCAGTACTGCGAGTTATTGCCTAAGTTGTCTGCCATGAACGATAAGTTCTCGGTCATTCGCTCTTTGGTTGGAATGGAAAACAGGCACGAGTCGTTTCAATGCTATTCAGGCCGCGCTGGCGGACGCCCCCAAGATGGCGAACCGGCGGGTGGCTGGCCCACCTTTGGATCGGTCATTTCAAGAGAATTGGGATCTGGTGCCAACGGAGCGTTACCCTATATCGATGCGTCACCCCAAATGGGCTATCAACCCTATGCTAATCGCGGAATCCATGACAACGCCAGTAAAGGCTCTTGGCCAGGCTTTACTGGAATGAGCCATGTACCGTTTGCAGTAGAAGCCGATGTCAAAAAAGACCTCGTTTTAAACGGAATCTCACTCGACCGACTGGGACAACGTGAACACTTACTCAAACAGGTCAACAAGATTCGTGAGTCTGCTGAAACATCCGGAATCGACTCTTTTCAGGAAAAAGCTTTTGGCATTTTGACTTCCAGTAACATGGCACGTGCCCTGGACTTAGACAATGAGCCACAAAAAATACGGGATTGGTATGGGGCCCCTGTTACGACAGATCCCTCGTTCGGTGCTCCGCCTCAAAGCTCGCAACATTTACTGCTGGCACGACGATTGGTGGAAGCTGGCGTACGCTGTGTCACTGTTGCCTTTGGTGCCTGGGATTGGCATAGCAATCGCGAGGGAACAATCGAATATCTATCCAATCGATATTTACCAAACTTCGACCGGGCCATTTCGGTGCTACTGACTGACCTTGAACAACGAGGGCTTTCAGAACAGGTGCAGGTGATCGTCTGGGGAGAATTTGGACGGACACCACGAATTAATGCGAAGGGCGGGCGCGATCATTGGGAACGCACCCAATCTGTACTCATTGCAGGCGGAAACGTGCAGGGAGGTCGCACGATTGGGACCACCGATAAACAGGGCGGTATCCCGATCGAACGACCGGTACACACCCAAGAAGTCTTTGCCACGATGTATCAGCATTTAGGACTCGATGTCAATTCTGTCAAAATCCCAGACCTAAATGGTCGTCCGCGGTATCTGGTGGATGACAATCGACAGCCGATCAACGAACTGATCGCCTGAGACTACTGGGCCGGATGATTTCAATGCCAGGGCCGAACTTTTCTCGCCTTTGGTCGCTCCTGGGCAAAACTGCTAAAATGATTATCCAATCATTCACCCTCTTAACACTTTCCTTGGATCGATCTTACCATGAACCTAGGGCGACTTATCTTCACCACGACAGGACTCCTCCTGATCCCAGCGGCGCTATTATTGGCCGAACCACCAGACTTTGCTGCCTCCAAGAGCAATAGCAAAGTCAAAGTATTCATTCTCGCCGGCCAGTCCAACATGGAGGGGCGAGGGTTCCCTGAACCACTTACATGGCAAGTAAGCCAGAAAAAGTACCGTGGGCGATACACGCATTTCATTAAAGATGGAGATTACGACGCCTTTCTCAAAACGGTGAACGACACGAAAGATCCGGACGATCGCCGGAAAACACCAACCTACATGTGGAGTGAGCGGAAAGATGTGTGGATCAACTATCTTGGTAAACACGGTAATCTCACGGTTGGTTATGGCGCACCAAACCAAGGCTTCGGCCCGGAATTCAACTTTGGGCATGTCGTTGGAAACCATTACGACGAACAGGTTCTGATCATTAAAACGTCATGGGGAGGCCGAGCTCTCGCACAAGGCTTCCTACCTCCTTCAAGCATGCCTAGCCAATCTAAGTTCGAAGTGATGACCAAAGCCGAAAACGAAAAGAATGCCGAATGGAATATCCAGCAGCAGTCCCGAATTGCCAAGAACAATCTCAAGATCACGAAAGAAAACCAAACGGCTGAGAGCAAGAAGCCACTACAAACCTTCAAAGCCAGACCCGTACTTACCACAGACGAATACAAATCACGATACGGAATTGACTATCGAAATATGGTGCACGAAGTCCATGAATGTTTAGCCAACCTCAGCGAACGATTCCCCGGCTATCGTGGTCAGGGTTATGAGATCGAAGGCTTTGTCTGGTTTCAGGGCTGGAACGATCAATACAATGATCGCTGGCTAAGTTACGAAACAAATCTGGAGAATCTGATCCGCGATCTGCGTATCGAGTTGAGTGTCCCTAATCTAAAGGTCGTGATCGGGGAAATGGGACACGATGGCCCGGACGAGCCTAAGGCCGACGCCCCTCGCACCATCATCATGGCTGCTCAACAAGCCGTTGCCGAAAGTGTCGAGTTTAAACACACGGTGCTGTGTGTTAACACCCGGCAGTATTGGGACATGGACGCGCACAATATTTACCATGGCCCTGGCGGTTGGAATAGAGACGTTAATAAATGGCGACAATTCGGAAACGACCGTCCATACCACTATCTGGGAAGCCCCTGGTTTTTTGCTCAGGCTGGAACGGGTTTCGGTGAAGCGATGCTAAAGCTTGTCCGGAAAGACCAATAACCTTCAAATAACTGGAATTCCTCTATGACCTATCTCTTAGGTATCGACATAGGAACGACGACGATCACTTCGGTCGCTGTGGATGCAGATTCAGGGACCATTGTCGAACTGGCAACCACTTCGAATGATGCGCGGTACGATAACCGACCTCAGGGACGAAGTGAATGGGATGCGAACAGAATCATTTCGCAGGCATTACAATGTGTCAAAGACGTTGTCACCTTACTCGGCCCTCGAGCTAAACAGATTGTCGGGATTGGCATGACGGGTCAGCAACACGGGATGGTTTTAGTTGACAAAGACCTATCCCCTGTCTCACCTTATATTAACTGGCAGGATCAGCGAGGAAATGAATTAGATGCTCGCGGTATCCCGCTTGTCGAGACACTTACAAGCCGACTTGGAGAGGGCCAATATGAAAAACATGGTTGTTACCTAAGAACAGGTTTCATGAATGTCACCCTCTATTGGTTAGCTGCGAATGATCGGATACCCAGCGGGTGTCGCGCAACATTCATCATGGATCTCGTCGCCAGTCGTTTATGCAACGCCCCACTTGTTAGCGACCCAACAGCCGCCGGCAGTGCAGGCTTACTAAACATCCATACCAATCGCTGGAATGCCGATGCTCTGAAGGAATTAGGAATCCCTGACTCAGTTTTGCCTGAAGTAAGTTCCGTCAGGGATCAGGTCGGCACCATTACAAGTGAAATTGCAGCGGTCACAGGTCTACCGGCCGACATTCCCGTATTTGTTCCTATTGGTGACAACCAGGCAAGCTTTCTCGGCAGTGTCACTAACCGCCACAGCCAACTGTCAATAAATGTTGGAACGGGAGGTCAAGTATCTGCTTATAGTGAAAGCCCGGGCCAACATGCATCGCTGGAAGTGCGGCCATTTCCTTACGGTGGATTCTTACTGGCCAACGTAGGTGCATGCGGCGGAAGAAGTTTCGCCGCCTTAGAAAGTTTTTTCCAGACCGTGGCCCGGGATATCTTTGGTTTCCAACCTCAAGGTTCCGCTTTTGACCGAATGAAGGAAATAGCAGCCGAGCCAATTGCTAACGATACCGGATTAACCTGCTCCCCGCTGTTCACTGGCACCAGACAGGATCCCACTCAGCGAGCCTCATGGTCCGGATTCAATCCGGATAATTTCACACCCGCCCATATGACCAGATCTCTACTCGAAGGGATGGCGAACACCTTCAATCAAGGCTTCGCGGCGATCCTTTCTTGTGGAGTTCAGGGGATTACGGAAATCGTTGGCGCAGGCAATGGCATTCGGGAAAATGCGATTTTGCAACAATGTATCGAAAAATCATTTAACATGCAGGTTCGTAAGCCTCTTCACCGCGAAGAAGCGACTTTAGGTGCAGCCATTACAGCCGCTATTGGTTGCGACATTTTGAAGGACCTGTCTGATTCGTCCCGGTGGATCCAATATGAATAATTTTGTGCCCAAACTTAGCCTTCTTATTTGCTCAACAGTGATATCGGTAGTATCCTCCGTATCCTGCTTGACTGCTCAGGATGAACCGGTTGAATTCAACCAACATATCCGCCCCCTTCTTTCCAATAAGTGCTTTGCCTGCCATGGCCCTGATGCAAACAAACGTGAAGCCGGGTTGAGGCTGGATCGACAGGAGTCCGCCACAGCAGTGTTAGCTTCAGGAAGCAGGGCAATTGTCCCTAACGACCTCAATCAAAGCGAACTCTGGCAGCGCATCAACTCAGAGGACGAATCCACACGAATGCCGCCAGCGGAACACAATACTCCACTAAGCCCGATGGAAAAGCAACTTGTCAAAAGATGGATTCAACAGGGCGCCAACTACCAAATCCACTGGGCATTCATCCCACCCAAGCGTCCTCCACTGCCGGCAGTAGCCACCAAAGCTTGGGCCAGGAATCCCATCGACTTTTTTGTTCTTTCAAACTTGGAATCAAAAGGGATGATACCAGCTCAGCCTGCCGAGAAGGAAGCTGTTATCCGCCGGTTAGCTTTCGATTTAACCGGGCTTCCTCCCACTCTGGGAGAGATTGATTCTTTTCTGGCCGACGATTCACCTGATAACTATGAACAAGTCGTTGAAGAGTACCTTGCTTCACCGGCATACGGTGAAAACCTCGCCAGCGTCTGGCTCGACCTTGCTCGTTATGCGGACACCAATGGCTATCAATATGATACGGAGCGGAAGCATTGGGTTTGGCGCGACTGGGTAATCCATGCATACAACACGAACAAGTCGTTCGCAGACTTTACTGTCGAACAGCTCGCGGGAGACCTAATTCCTGATGCCACCCCTCATCAAGTATTAGCGACAGGTTTCAACCGCAACCATGGAATCACCATCGAAGGGGGCGTGATTGGCGAGGAGTATCGAACTGAATACGTCATGGATCGACTGACGACAACGGCAAGCATATGGATGGGCCTTACGGTAGGTTGCGCACGATGCCACGACCACAAGTACGATCCGATAAGTCAGAAAGAATTCTATGAACTCTATGCTTATTTCAATCTTGTACCTGAACGCGGTCAAAACGGTTTCCAACCTCAGATGCAGGTAAATTCACCTCTAGCTGAACACCGTCTGTCCTCCATATCGGATCGAATCACTACACTTCAAAGTGATCTAACATTAGCACAAAACGACCTCAGCGGTCTTGAGCGGTGGGCTCAAACACTTGTGAAGCAGGGGAACACATGGAGAGTACTCAAGGCTCAATCAGCCAAATCGTCAGGCGGCACCACGATCACTCCGCAAGCTGATCATTCTCTGTTAATTTCAGGCGTCAATCCTAAGAACGACATCTATACTTTTACCTTCGAGACCGATCAGGAAAACCTTACCGCATTACGTCTTCAATGCCTTACGCACCCATCGTTACCGGGGGGAGGTCCCGGTCGCCATGCGAATTCGAATTTTGTACTTACTGGTATCGAACTCACCGCGTCCTCTATGGCTGATCCTGAGCAAAGCCAGAAGATTACCTTTCACAAGGCGCGTGCAGATTACAACCAACCTCGTTATAACGTGACCGCAGCACTTGAATCCAATACGTCTACGGGATGGGCAGTGGATGGTCCGACCCGCAAAGAGCCAGCCACCGCCATTTTTGAATCCAAGGAAGCATTTGGGTATGAAGGCGGTACAGTCCTTTCATTAACACTACGGCACGAAGCTCCGTTCGGTACGCATGGTATTGGACGACCCCGCATTAGCCTCTCGTCAAAACCTGCACATACACTACCGTTCGATGCCATCGACGCTAAGATTTTTGACGCTGCAAAACTAACCCCCGCCGAGCGATCTGAAGAACAGACCCAATTAATCGTGGACTACTATCAATCCAACTTCAGTCCAGCCAAGCGAATTAGAGACGAAATCAAACGCCTGCAAACTCTACAATCAGGTGGCTTCCCAGCAACGATGATCATGCGTGACCAACCGGGCATCCGCAAAACACATATCCTCCATCGGGGGCAATATAACGAACCAACCACCGAAGTCAGCCTCGGAACTCCTGCCGCGCTCCCCCCCCTGAAGCCGGAGCAAGCCAAGAACAGACTTGGACTGGCCCATTGGCTCACCTCAAACAACCATCCATTAACGGCACGTGTCGCCGTCAATCGTTATTGGCAAATCTTCTTTGGGAATGGATTGGTTAAGACAGCCGAAGATTTCGGCAATCAAGGCACGGCTCCTAGTCACCCCCAATTACTGGATTACCTGGCCACTGAGTTTGTCGACTCTGGCTGGGACATCAAACACCTGCATCGCTTAATTCTCACTTCAGCCACCTACCGTCAGTCCTCGA
>PAJC01000111.1 GCA_002705165.1 Planctomycetaceae bacterium
TAACAACGCCCGCAATCCGTAATTCAGACGGTCCTGGGATTGAATGAACTGACGTTTATCTTGTTGATAATTGATTAATGATTGTTTCAGTTGATTCCGTTCGAGAAGTCTGGTGATGGGAGCATCGAACTGGATACCAAAGCGCAAGCTACCGGTCTCCGCTCGAAAACTTACCGGATTATTCTTCTTCGTATACAGGTCACCCGCTGCCGTTAAATTGATCGTCGACAACAGTTGGTTCTCACGGATTTTGATTTGACGCCAGGTATCAACCAATGCCGCTCTGGCATTCTTAAAATCAAGACGATTATGAAGCGCAATTTTGAGTGCATCCTCGAATTGCAATTCGAAGGATCCAACCGATATTTTTTCGAGCTTGGCTCGAGCCTGTGCCAATCCTGCGCGATCGGTCAGTCGCTTCAAGCGGCCACGCCAAACGACCATTTCACGAATCGTCTGATCCGGTTCAGCCACTCCTGCACCATCTTTAATCTGTTGCAAGGCTTCCTTCTCCGTGGCAGCCAGTTCAAGCAATGCTTCCAATTCAGCTTTCAGGCTAAGGCGAGCGGAACGAAATTCCTCAATCTCTATTTGTGACATACGCGATTCACGTACTTCTGCAGTCTCCCCCATTTCTGCCACATCAAGCTGAATATTCTCGAACCAGACAGCTAAAGCCGGCATGATTGCTTCAAGCTCCATAAGCACGGGCTGTAGACTCTCAAGGGTTACTGGATCTTCCAGATTAGCAATCGATTCGCGCGCTGCTAAAATCTGATCTTCAACACTAAGCGACTCATCCGTGATAAAGGTGAAATCTTCGACTAGGGATTTATCGATGTCGATTGGCAAATCCGGAGGCAAGCCCAGTTCATTGGTCTGATATTGCTCAATCGCATTCTTGTAACCAACATTTCGGTCCAGCAAACTCGATTCCTGTGCAACAACATCCTGGCGCATGATGTCCACCTGAACGAGACCCACTAACCCAAGATCTAAGTACTCTTCAAACTGCTCCAAATTCTGTTTCTGGCGTTTCACACTTATTTCAAGGTTTCGAACTGTCTGTTGGTTTTGCAGAAGACCATAGAATCCATTTACAAACGTATTCCCACTGCCAGTGTTGACAAACGTACCGGGACTCCCCCGACGAACATTAGCGACAGCCGATTCACCGATCGTCACTTGCGTAAAAAAGCCTTGCTGGTACTGTGAAAAAGCACGAATACCGGCCAGTAAATTTCTTTCAGACTGCGTGAGACTCTCCAACGCAATATGTTTTCCAGCTCCACGCAGCAGAGGCTGCACAAAAGCAAAGTTGGCGATCGACGTTGTGAAATCAGCCGTCTCACCGGTGAACTCAAAGATAAACGAATTCGCAAATCCAACCACTAGATTACCGGCCGTATCAAGCTGACGTCGCATCTGTAATGCCGGATTTTTACCCACCGTTAGTCGATTACTTTCCCGACTCGTCGACGCTGGGAAAAGAATCGTATTACCTGTGGTTGGGTCAACACGCAGGCCGGCAGGGTTAACAATACCACGGTGACGATAGTTCGTGTTATAGCCGCCGAAATACTGAGAATCCAATCGAAATCGTTCGGCGGTCACATCGAGAGCTGCTAGATAAAGCGCCTCTTTTTGACGTTGGTACTCAGGCGAGTGAATGTACGCCAACTTCAGGGATGCTTCAGCATTGAGCTTAATATTGCCTTCTTCGTCAAACTCAACATAACCAGCTAGTTTTTCCTGCCACTGTTCATTGGTAAATTGACCTGTGACCCCATCTTCGTCCCAGTATTCCCATCCGTCATAACCATTGACCCTGTGCATGTATAAATTGGAATATACGTCATCTGTCGGGCGGGCAACATCGGTGGATTCTGAGCCGTCATAAAATCGACTTCGATCATCGACGGCCACCGTGTAGCTCTCTAGATTCCAACGTGGATCGCCTGCTCGCTCGGCAATCACTTCCATCGCCTGCTGATCAGCTTCGCGAAGATAGTTACGATCTGCACAGCCTAACAGAGCGAATGCCACTAGAATCTGGCACGCAATAGCTCGCCATATTTTTGTCCGGAGAGTATACATATTAATAATTTGTGGTGGGGATTCGTAGTCGCTTACAATAAACACAGCGCATATGCCAAATGCAGTACTCCGAACTAGCCTGTAAATCGCCTGGAAATCGTTTTTCAATTAGTTATTCCACTCGTTTTACACCTTTTTCTAAATTTATTTTCAGATGGACAACGCACTAAAATGTGGTCTTTTAATCGAGATCCTTTGGAAGCTTATTACGAAGCGGTTAAGGAATCTCAAGAACGTATCGCAAAAGAAAAAGACTGGGCTTTTCAACGTCGTTTAGTTGAGAAAAGAAGGGTTGCCCGCCTTCCAGATTGCCCGAAATGTGGAGCAAAGTGCGAGTACGGAATGACTCAGTGTGAATCATGCAGCCAAACTTTGGTATGGGCTGAGTATTTAGTCGGTTTGCCCGGGGATGAGGTCAAACTGCAGCAACAGCTATCGCTGGACCAACAGAAGTACCAAAAACGACGCGAGAAACGACGCCACATCAGAAGGCGGTTCCGAGATCGTGAATCACGGTGGAAAAAACAACAACTGCTCGCTTTCGCCCTCCTCTCGATTGCTTTCCTCGTCATTTTTTTCATGCTCTGGCCGGAAATAAAGTTCTATCTACCAGATATCAGCTTTGATTGATCTTTCAGCCAATACAACTTATCGTTGTTTCTTGCCCATAAGAAATAGTGCTATAATCGTAGGCAACCGTATAACTCTACTTTTATCATGGAGCATTATCATGATTCGCAAACTGGCTACCGTGTTCAGCTTTCTGGCTGTCACCGTCATTATCTCCGGTGCAATAACCGCAGATGAAAAGAAAGAAAACAAATACACCACTAAGAAGTTCATGCAGGCCGTGAAGACTGGAGGCCTGCACACTAAAATCATCAAAGGCGAAGCTTCTGAAGAGGAAACCAAGCTGTTCGTTGCCTACGTTAAAGCACTTCCCACCAACAAGCCTCCCAAGGGTTCCGCGGATAGTTGGAAGAAACTAACCGGGGCATTGGCAAAAGCCACAAAAGCTCATCTAGCCGGTAAAGAAGGTAGTGCTGAAGCATTGACCAAAGCAATGAATTGCAAAGCATGTCACACTCCTCACAAGGTCTATCCGCCTAAACAGTAGGTTGATTTTCCTTGAAGAAGACTTGAGCAATGCTTGGTGAATTTAGGTTTGCCGAGCATTTTTCATTTCCCCCTGACCACTCCTATGAAATTATTCCGAACCCTCACACTTTTAGTGCTTTCAGTACTCTACTACCATTCCCTCAACGCCCAGGATGTCGTCACAGGCACTCTCTTGCCAAAAACAATCACTTACAATCAACCACTGAAAGGCTGGGCCCCCTACACGACAGCTGGAACAATTCATCAGCCATACTCCATGGTATTTCTCTATGCCTCCTGGAAAGAACTCGAACCTATTGAAGGTCAGTACGAATTTGAGAAATGGGAGAAGGAAGATTGGACTCACCCGCATGCCGAAGGGAAGCATGTTATCTTTCGTATTTACATGGACTATCCCACGAAAGCATCCGGAATTCCTGTCTGGTTACTCGACAAAGGCGTCGAAACCCAAAAGTACTCGCAACACGGTGGCGGCATAACACCAAATTATAATCATCCGGAAATGCGAAAGTCACTGGCTAACTTCATCGCAGCACTGGGAGCCCGCTACAATCTAAATCCTCGTGTTGCATTTATCCAACTGGGACTTCTCGGACATTGGGGGGAATGGCACACCTATCCACAGACTGAGCGTTTTGCTGACCATACCACAACTAAAATTGTTGTCGAAGCATATCGTAAAGCGTTCCCGGACAAAATGTTGATGGCCAGATATCCACGTGGCTACGCAGCCATCCCAAAGTGGCTTGGGTTTCATGACGATATGTTCCCGGCCGATACTCAAAACGGGAAAGACTGGGCATTCCTGACCACGCTCAAAGCATCTGGGCAGGATAAAAACTGGATGGTCGCTCCTGTCGGCGGTGAAATGGAGCCTTTTCAATCCGAAAAGTGGATGCTCCCGGAATATGGAAATACACAGAAAGCATTACGCAATGGTCACTTCTCCTGGATCGGCCCCTACTGTCCTGCACTAGTTGAAACAAAAAACCAAGCGTACCTAAACAATTGCAAAGAACTCCTACAGGAAATGGGGTATGACTTTCGTATTCTTACGTACGAACACAAACGAACGATCAAGCAAGGCGATCCCCTCCAGTTATCCCTTACCGGAAAGAACCAGGGGATTGCCCCGTTTTATTACAAGTGGCCTGTCTATCTGGCATTCATCAATACCGATGGAACAATTGCAACAACCGAAACCGATTTGGATATTCGTCTCTGGAGACCGGGTGATTTCAAAACACTCATGACGGCCTCGTCCCAGAACCTTCCACCGGGAATTTATCGTCTGGGGATCGGAGTGATCGACCCCTGGACCCAGAAGCCTCGTCTAAAGTTTTCTAACAAGATGGAACTCCACAAAGATGGTTGGCAAATCTTTAGCCATCTCGAAATAACCAAATAACTGGCTCGGTTTACTGCATTAATTAGCTAACCGTTAAAACTCATTTCAGCCGATAAGACTTAAAAGGTTTGAAGAGAAGTGAGCAGAAAATTGTGAATGAGTTAAAGCGAATATTCAGGCTCGACCTGCGCTCGATAGCGTTAATGAGGATAGCCGTCGCATGTGTTCTGATTGGTGACCTCATCGACAGGCTTATTCAATTTCAACACTTTTACTCGATTGACGGCGTCATTCCCTTCGCTTCGGCCCAGGAATACTATGCCAATATGCCCACCTGGTCATTCCACCTACTTGTAGAAAGTGACCCATATCAGCTTTTTCTATTTGGAATTCATTTAGCCTTTGCCTGCGGGCTCCTGCTGGGGTTCAAGTCGCGTGTTGCCGCAGCCGGCTGCTGGATTCTGTTTGGCTCGCTGATTGCCAGAGCGCCCGTACTATTAACCGGCGGTGATATGCTCATGTCATCCATGTTATTTTGGTTGATCTGGATTCCATCGGGTCGTTTTCTAAGTCTGGATTTCAAACTTAAGAAATCCACTACATCATCCGTAACAACACACTGCAGTTTGGCAACCGTTGGAATCCTGATGCAGTTTGTCGTGATGTATACACTTACCGGAATCTACAAGTGGAATCCGGAATGGCATGACGGGACGGCTCTTTTTGTGATCATGGATGATCATGCACTCACCAAACCTCTCGGGATTTGGCTAACCCAATATCCGGGTCTCCTGAAACTACTTACCTATGGAACGTTAGTTGTTGAACTCGCCGCACCAGTTCTCCTCCTCAGCCCGGTGGCGACGCAACCATTCCGAAGTATCGGAGTCGCACTATTCATCGGCCTGCATGCAGGTATCTTTCTCACGATGGAAGTACTTGGGTTTTCNCCTATCAGTATCGCAGGCTTGCTNGCAATCATCCCGCCACTCTTATGGAATTACGCNCCCTTAAAACCAATCGCAAAACGGCTAGGCAACTTNAATTCCGGGGAGAAATNTGAGGNAAGCAGCGAGAATANNGCCGTAGATTTCCCTCGCCNANCTCTCTCACTTACCGGAAAANTTACCGAATGCTGCGCCGGAGTTGGTTTAGCTTGCATGCTTTTCTTCGCCACCTGGCAAATGCTCCTGCACGGTGAGCTAGTGCAGACACAATACAAAGTTAACTGGAGCGTTCACCAATTACGAATGGATCAAACGTGGACAATGTTCCACATCCCAAGCCAACTTTGCTATCGCTATTTACTGGAAGGGAGAGACGCAAACGGTGAATTCGTGGATCTTCTTCGCGGTAATAAAACTCGGCCTACAGTGGATGATGAACCCCAGATACCTGAGAAGCCAATCCGCTTTGAATCGTCTCGCTGGTTACTGCTTTATCGTCAGATGGGAACCTCCCAATATTTCAATCAACAACTACACACCATTCGCTATTTACAAACCCACAATCCTGCCCGTGCCGATTTACCCACGGCAAAGCAACTTGGGATAAAGGAAATCGTATTTCATGGAGCGGCCGGTACCAGAGACGTTAGAGCCCTTACCNATCTGGTCGTACTGACGCATGTAGACTTCCGAGCCAAAGGGGGATACTACGGCGGTCAGCCCCATGGAGCGTGGGAACACTTCCGAGATGACAGCTCGCTCGACTCCAAAGGAACATACGACTATGGNCTGCGTCATGGTAAGTGGCAATTCTACCACCCCAATGGTCAACTAGCTTCTGAAGGAGACTTTGATCTGGGGCACGAGCACGGCTTGTGGACCATGTACGACGAGGAAGGAAGTCGAACTGCTCATGGAGAATTTGTCGATGGGCAAAAAGAAGGTACCTGGACGTTTTGGTACGACAATGGTGGCATCTCGACTGGCTTTTTCAAGGACGATGAATTAGTCAATGAATGAAGTNACGANCGTCTACAATTATTCTCTNGTCGAAAAGCCTTGCAGTGACTAAACTTTAGCATCTTATATCATTTGAAGATTTATGACTTTGTTTGCACATTCCCTACCACCGAATGCCGGTTTTCTGCCAACTCGTGCGTCATTGATGCTCGATGCTGTCTTCTTAGCAATGTTTCTCGTGGTTCCCATCCTGTTGTGGAGTATCCGACTTGCCAAAAAGGGGAAATATCAACTGCACAAGAAAGTTCAAATCGTGACGGCAGTTGTTCTGCTGGTGGCGATTATCGCCTTCGAACTTGATATGCAGATCTTTGGCTGGAAACAGTATCTGGACCCACATCGCGCTTTTTCAACCATTANCACCTATCTCNTCATTCACCTTTGCTTTGCCATTCCNACCTTATTGCTCTGGCCTACCGTGATCATTCTGGGGATAAAACGTTTTCCCCATCCACCTGAGCCTAATGAACATAGCAAACTCCATAAGCGTCTGGGGTGGATTTCAGCATTCGGAATGATCTTAACCAGCATTACCGGCTGGATCTTTTACTACATCGCATTTGTGTCCGTCGTGTAGTTTCATCACCAGACACCGTCTATTTGCTGCCACTACGGCTACGTCGCGTACGCTCGATTCTGATTCGGCATCCGATCGCNACNGTTTCCTGCTTGGCTGGAAGTTTACCCTCCTTAGCCGCGGCAACGGCTAACTCGAGATATCGAACTTTCACTTTGTCCGAATCAGTACTGTCATCCATTGCCCCCATGTAAACAACCTGACGTTCNTTATTCAAAACAAAGCACTCCGGTGTATATCCAGCACCGTACTTTTTGGCGATTTCCTGAGTCTCATCAAACAGATAGGGGAAGTTAAAGCCTTTCTGTTTTGCACGTTCTTTCATGGCCGGAAGAAGATCTTCCTCCACTTTATTTACGTTAATTGCCACTAACGCCACATTGGCTTCTTTCGCCTCTCTGGCGAACGTGACTAATCGATCTTCATAATCAACGGCATAAGGACAACTGTTACAGGTAAATACGACGACCAGTACGTCATAATCCTTGAACTCCTCAAAAGAGTATTTCTTACCATCGGTGGCCGGTAATGCNGTCCATNTGGGAGCCGGATCCTTGATGTCTAAGACAGGATTGAATTCTCCGGCTTTGGCAGACGGGAGGAGTAAACTAAATGCCAAAACAAGCGTTAGGACGATGCGCATAGCTAATCTTTCTTTCTCTGTTGTCGCAGNAAATTGTTTCTTTGATCAATGTAACCTGTCACGTGTGTGCATTCCACTAACTGAGTCCCGCGTAACGGACGATCGTCTTAATTCCCTGTGGCTCTCGATTTGTATAGTGCCACAAGCTTTCAGAAGGNTCCACCTGTTCGGTGATCATACTGGCGATTGTCTCACCATATTGCGAATTCAATCGGACCAGATGATGGATCGCTGACTGCATATCCTGAGGCGCGTTATTTACCGTACCCAGATAGAGATGATTACCAAGAATCGCATTTCTCATGATCTGATTGACATCAAATTCACGTGTCTGAGGCAGTCGGGAAGCACCCAGCCAAACCATAATGCCACAACCGGCTAATAGGCCAGCAGCCTGCATCATCACCCGATCATTACCAGTACACTCCAGAATCAATTCGAAACCATTCTGTTCGACGCTTTCTGGAGTAAAGTCCAGGGTATCAGCATTCACATAGCCAGCATCGAACTCACGAACGATCCCAGCCCGGAATGTATCCTCGGTATCGCGGCCGTAGACAGTCACTTCCCACCCACGCGCTCGACAACAAATGACCGCNGCAAANGCAATCGGTCCCATNCCAGTAATTAATACCCGTGGAGGATGANCCACCCACTCCTGATTACCTAACCGTGCCGCCTGCGNTTGCTCCGCTTCCCGAACCGCTTTTTCGGAAACAGAAATTGGTTCCGACAGAATCGCCACTTGTTCTATACCTTCCGGCACCNGATATAGAAACTCCGGACGATCAATCCACTGAGGAAGTGAAAATCCATGTTCCCATACGATGCCTCGCTCAACATAAGCGCCCCATGGCATCATGTCCGGACGACGATTCATTTTAAACGTTTCGATTCCTTCGGTGGTGGGACCGGTGGTTGGACGCCGAACTGCCGGCACAACCAAATCTCCAGGCTNCACCTGANCNACACCTTCGCCAACCTCAAGAACCCGAGCTAAACACTCATGNCCTAAGACCAACTGCTCNTCGCCAGGNGGTACGTGAGGAGTCCCTGNATGAAGGATCTCCCGGTCCGTTCCACAAACTCCCAAAAATACTGTTTCACAAATCACTTCGCCGGCTGAAACTTTAGACGGCTCGATCGGGTCGACAAGTTGAGGCTGCGAATTCCCCGGAANCGCGGCAATAGACTGAAANGACATTGTCCAATTACTTTCTTTTTTACTTACTTAGTAACTGATACGGCTNGGCTGAGANATGCGTTGGCTCACCGGCGACAAGCTCACTTACTAACTTGCCTGTCGCGGGACCCATGGATAGTCCNAACATATTATGGCCNGTTGCAACCANCACATTATCCATCCGTGGACTNGTGTCAATAATCGGNATTCCATGGTAGATCATTGGTCGCCAACCATACCATTCTTCTTCAACANAATCACCATAAGGTTCACGCAGGTAGGGTTCAGCACCTTTCTTTAGCAACTCAATCCGACGTCGATTAATNGAAGNGTCATAGCCGGAAAATTCCATGGTTGACCCTAAACGATAACCTGANAGCATCGGCGTCATGACAACACGATGCTGAGGAAAGATCATCGGGATGCGTGGCGAGTACTGAGGCTTCGGATAAGTTAATGAATAACCTTTGCCCGGTTGAATAGGAAGATCGGCCCCGATTTCCTTCTCCCATTGCGGAGAAATCGCNCCCACNGCAAGCACAAACTTGTCNGCTTCNATAACACCATCNCGAGTTAAAANNCCNGTTGCTTTAATCCCCTTCCGCTTAAACTTAAAGACCTCCGTGCCTTCACGAACATCNACATCATANTTTTGCAACACACGCTTCCACTCTGACATCANGCGGTCNGGACGTAAATGAGCATCCTCTTCGTAATACCAACCGCCGGCAACATCCTCAGCCACAACCGGTTCAAGTTCAGATAAGGCACAAGTATCAAAGCGTCTGGCTGGCAACGAGAAGTGCTTCGTCAGGAAGTCATCCGTAGCCTGATAAGAATCCATAGCGGCTTGATCTTTATATACATAAAGCAAACCATTCTTCTGCCATTCACATTCAATCTGCTCCCTCTCGATCAGGCTTTGGTAAAGATGCAGCGATGATTCGAGTAGCGGCATACGAGCTTCCGCCGCCTGTAACATGTGACGCTGA
>PAJC01000112.1 GCA_002705165.1 Planctomycetaceae bacterium
AATCCGTGTTCACTATTCCTACGCTCGTTACGGTCAAGCTTCCGTCCAGCGTGTCGCTTGCACTGGCTCCTGCGTCTGTGTATGTGCCCTTGGCTTCCACTGTCTCTGTGGCATTGCCCAATAAGGTGATCACCGGGTTTATCGTGTCCTGTATGATTACGGTCCGAGTTGCAGTGGAGGTGTTGGCGGCCGCGTCGGTTGAAGTGTATGTGACGGTGTAGGTACTGGGCTGTTGTAGTGTTGTTGAGTTGATTGGATTCACCGTCACCATGGTTCCTGTGATGTTGCCGTCCACTGCATCCAAAGCACTGGCTCCAGCATCGAGATAGCTGGTTGCCGCCTCGACTGTTACAGACGCATCCCCGGACACAGTGATAACGGGTGCTGTCTGGTCAGTGACGTTTACCGTTCGATTGGCCGTGCTACTGTTGCCGGCGGTATCTGTCGCCGAATAGGTCACGATATATGTCCCCACGCTGGATGGATCGACTGAATGTGATGTATTAACCGTAACGGTACCGTCCACCGCGTCCTGTGCTGTCACTCCCAGTTCTGAGTAACTGCCGGAATGGGCTACGGTGACATCTGCGCCGGTCAATGTGATCGTCGGGGGCGTCAGGTCAATAACCAGTGAAAGGGAGTTGCTTGATGAACTGACATTCCCAGCACTATCCGCTGTAGTGGCGGTGATGGAATGCCCTCCTTCGCTAAATGTACCGGTAATAAAACTAAACGTCCCCCCGACATTGACTGTCGCTTGGCCAAGCGTGGTGAACCCGTCAAAAACCGTCACCACTGTCCCAGCCTCAGCTGTCCCTGATAGGGTCGGGGTCTCATCGTTCGTCGGGCTATTGCCACTTATAGTTGGCGCGGCAGGTGCAACAGTATCGATTAAAACTGAAAACCCACTGCTGGCCGCGCTGACATTCCCAGCACTATCGGTGGCCTTGGCTGTCAGCGAGTAACTGCCATCCGACAAAGTGGAAATCGTGACCGAATACAAGCCGTTGCTCCCTGCTGTTGCCTGGCCAACGGACGTAACTCCGCTATAGATGGCCACCGCCGCATCTGCCTCGGCCGTGCCAGTCAGTTGCGGAGTGCTTGTGTTGATGGGGCTGGTGCCGGTTAGCGTAGGAGTACTTGGCACAGTAGTATCCACCAACAAAGTTACACCACCGCTGGCCGCACTCACGTTTCCGGCTTGGTCTTGCGCGGTTGCAATCAATGTATAGGTGCCGTCGGCCAAGGCCGAAGAAAGCGTCACCGTATAACTGCCTCCTGAACTGGCCGTCGCTTCGCCAAGCACTTCACCTCCAGCGGAGATGGCAACTGTCGAGTCTGCCTCTGCTGTTCCGCTGAGGGTAGGCGTATTGTTGTTTGTCGGCGACGAAACGGAAATCGTCGGAGAGCTTGGCAACGCTGTGTCCACTAATAGTGATACTGCGCTGCTTGCCAGGCTGGTGTTCCCAGCAGAGTCGCTGGCAGTTGCGGTCAGCGAATAGGTTCCGTCCGGCAGAGCTGTTGACGGAGTGAAACTGATCACACCTCCGCTAGACGCCGCCGCTTGGCCAAGAAGAGTGATCCCACTATAAACAGAGATGGAGGCATCCGCCTCGGCCGCACCGCCGATCAAGGGCGTGTTGTCGTTGGTCGGCGAAGTGACGGACAAGACCGGCGCACTCGGGACACTCGTATCGACGAGGAGCGATAATACAGCACTCGCCGAGCTTGTGTTTCCGACGGCATCCGAGGCTCTCGCCGTCAGGGAATAGTTACCGTCGCTCAAGGCGGTTCCAGGCGTAAAAGTATAGTTTCCGCTGGCATCCGCCGTCGCCTGACCAAGCGGCACACCTCCACTATAAATCGTCACCGTACTCCCGGACTCGGCTGTGCCAGTCCATTGAGGCGTGTTCGTATTGCTCGGGCTTATTCCGGTCAACGTTGGTGTTCCGGGGGCGACTGTATCCACCATTATAGCCAGCGCTGTACTGTCGGGACTGGTGTTGCCAGCACTGTCTGTGGCGTTGGCCGTCAGTGAGTGACTGCCATCAGCCAAAGTCGTCGCAACGATAAGGCTGTACACTCCGCCGGCATCGGCTGTCGTCTGGCCAATCGCAGTTCCATCACTGTAGGCCGTCACCGTCGCGTTCGCCTCGGCAACACCACTGAGTGTCGGCGTGTTGTCGGCAGTGGGGGTTGTCCCGGTTAACGTTGGCGCACTGGGAACGGCCGTGTCCACGACCAGGGATAAACTGGCGCTGGCCGCGCTGGTATTCCCGGTGCTGTCGGCAGCAGTGGTCGTGATGGCATACATCCCATCCACCAGTGCGCTGGTCGGGGTGAAACTATAGTTTCCACCGCTGTCCACTGTCGCTTGCCCAATCGCTGACCCGTCGGAATAGACGGTCACCAGCGAGCCGGCCTCCGCTGTGCCATTGAAAGTGGGNGTGNCGTCGTTAGTTGGTGTCGTCGCTGAGATTGCGGGAGTGCCTGGCGCGGCGGTATCCACAAGCAACGAAAAGACGCTGCTTGCAGCGCTGACATTTCCCGCGCCATCCGCGGCTGTTGCCGTGACCGAGTGGGAGCCGTCCGCGAGGGCAGTGGCTGGAGTGAAGGAGTAACTGCCACCGCCATTGGCGGTCGCCTGGCCCAGCGAGGTGACTCCGCTGTAAACTGTCACCGTGGAATTTGGTTCGGCCGTACCGGTCAAGGTTGGCGTGTTGTCATTCGTGGAGGCCGTACCGGTCAGCGTNGGAGCGCTNGGCGCAGTCAAGTCNGCCACGGTGATCGCAAGCACCGCCGTCCCGGCGTTGGTGCCGTCCGACGCCGAGAGCGTGAGCNANTGTGAGCCAGAATTATTGGCCAGCGATCCGGCCGTCACCACAACGCCGGATGATGAGTTAATGGCGAACAAACTGCTATCGTTGCCGGCNGTGATNGAATATATCAACGTNCTGCCGGCATCGGCATCGGTGGCTGTNGCAGTGACCAACTGCGTGCCCGCCGAGTCAGTGTCATTCAAAGTTGAGGAATAGCTTGCCTGCGCAAAAGCAGGAGTATTGTCGTTGGTATCGGTAACGGTGACGGTGAAATCAGCGTTGGCCGTGGCTGAGGCGGTATCGACCACCGCGACCGTGAGGGTGTAGCTCTGCGTCGTCTCGTAGTCCAGTGCCCCNGCNACCGTNATCGCACCGGTGGAGGAACCAATGGCGAACGAGCCCGACCCATTCCCCGCAGAGATGGAGTAAGTCAACGGATCTCCATCGGGATCGGAACCGGTGGCGGTACCCACGGATGCCCCGACCGAGGCGGCCTCCGAAACAGTAAAGCTCGAACCGGTGATGGTAGGGTCACTGTTCCCGGATGAGCTTCCCTGGCCCCCCGTTGTTCCCCANGATGAAAAGTGATCAATNGAGGCAAATATCTTGTTATTAACGGTATCCACCGAAACCTTCTTGGCCTGCTCCCATGTTTTCTTTGTGTCGGAATAAAAAGAGATGCTGATCTCGCTCTCTGTAATGCCAAGGTCGATTAAATCCTGATCGGTGTAGGAGAGAGTCACCACAACGTCCTTTGTGAAATTCTGTGTGATCTGCTTGCCGCTAGAGTCAAACAGTTCAAATGCATAGCTATAGCTGACCGGCTGGATGGTTGAGGAACTTGAAAGGCCAGAGACTTTCGGCCGGATGTTGATGGTAATTGTTTCGGAGGTATCGGAGACGGGAATCGCATTCGCCGGTATGCTGATTTCTGTACCGTCCGAGAGNACCTTGCTGTAACCGGTCGAAGCCGTAAAAGTATCAGCAACCGACTCGGGCAAAGTATAGGACTTGGCGACCATCACGAGGTTCTTCGTGGCAGAAGACGCCGAGGTCAGGTCAACGGTCGCCATCTTGAGCGTCTTGTACGCCGTCCCCGTGTCGGTTTCATAGTCCGCGCCAATGTTCCAAACCGATCCTGAGGACAGGCTGAGGGTATAATCACCACTGGAATCTGTTTCAACCTCGATAGACTGTCCGTCAGGTGACCANGCAAAAACAAAAGCCTCCTCNACCGCGGCACCCGTATCCGCAAGNGTNACATTGCCAGTTATGGTAGCGTCGCTCGTCACCAGGCTGAGAGTCACAGTTGCGCTGGTGCTGGAGGTCAAGTCCACCTGGGTCACCTTCGGNTCAAAGTATGAAAAGCCATCCGGCAGGAAAACGCCGACGTCATATAAATAACCGCTGGCAAGCTTGAGTGAGAAGGCTCCATCGACAGTTTCCACCTCATCAAAATAGCGCTCAACACTCGCCTGGGAATCATCACGGTGCACCCACACATAAACCGTCTCCGACACAGCGGTCCCGCCCGGGTCCAACACAGTTCCCGAAATGGTTCCATCCAATGTCGAGAGAGTGATATCCTTTGTAACCGTGCTGTCAGCCACTGCGGTGGCCTGAATGGAGGAACNCGGGTATGGCAGGTAGGANGCATCGTCGTCCACTTCGATATAATAATCTATCTCCCAATTTCCCGGAGTCAGCGATAGTTCATAGGTTCCATTCTTCGGATTGATGGGGGTGTCCTTCCAGTTGCTCCCCTGTACCGCGAAGACATCACCGTCAAGGCCGGTGATCGCATCCCCGTTGGCATCCAAGAATGTACCGCTGACCACCGAGTTGTTTCCCGCAACGATCAATTCAACCGTTGAAGTTGATTCTGTCCCGGTCAAGTTGATCGATGCCTCCACTTCGCCAGTGTTTGTATCAGCCAACATTGTATAGTCACTTTCAGGGCTGATCCAAAGGCCCACCCGGTACTCACCGTCTGGCAACTTGAGAGTGAACTCGCCACTCTCCACCGGGGCGTCTGTAATCACCTCAAAATCGTCCGGTTTGTTGGCATCATAACTGCGGGCATACGCCCAAGCCTCAAGGCTGGAGACCAACGCCTTGTTGCTGTCACGAATACTTCCACTCACGACGTGCCCCGCAGTAGCAAACGTAAAATCAACCGTTGCGGCTTGATTGTTCCCCACCTTGGCTCTTTTTGGGGGTTGCGGCGAATAGGCCGAATTCCAGCCAGGCTCCGCAACGACCTCCCACTTGCCTTGGCTCACGTAAAGGGTGTAAGCACCGGTCTTGTCGGTGGAAGTCTCAGCCCAACCACCCTTGCGGCTCCATGCAAACAACTCGANCTTTGGCATGCCGGCACCGGATCCATCTTTAACCGTACCAGTGATCGTTGAGGATTTCGTCACAAAGGACAGCGCCTTGCTGCCGTCGCCCAACACTATGAGGCTGTCCGAGAAAGGGCTGTTGCTAGAGGTCAAATCCAGTACCTGATTCTTCTTAATGCGAACCTCGCTCCAGCCCGGTGACTCATAAGTGGGAAAATAAAATGGGTCCACCCAGAACCCCACTTCATAGTTCCCCTTGGCAACATTCACGGAAAATGTTCCATCCGATTCCAGGGACGCCCAGTTGCCAAAACCACGGTCATTCCACACTTCAACTGAAACACCGTAAATATTTTCAGAAGAAATGGCGTCGCCATTCGGCATGACAAATTTTCCTGTAATGCTCGAGCCAGCCGTCGATACGACAAAGTCAACAGTTTCGGATTCCGTCACGGTTATCACACCCGTTGAACTGGACGAAGGTCTGCTATCAATGGCGAATGTAAAGGTGGTTTTCTTCGCCGACACAACCGTGTGCGTTCCGTTATATGTCGCGGGAGTGGAGCCGGAAATGCTGATGACATCGCCAGCCTTCAAGCCATGAGCGGCAGAGGTCGTTGCCGTCACCGTCCCCGTGGTTGTCGACATGGACGACAGGGATATCGGCTTTGCAAACTGAACCAACTGTGGGCCACCCGTAAACAACCANGTAACTTTCCCCTCCCATGGNCGCTCGACGATAATTTCCCACTCCCCTTGNCTCGCATCCAGCGAATAATTGCCACTGGAATCNGANGTGGTGTTAGCCCATCCTTGACCGTCAATTCGCCATGCATTGATTTCCGCACCGCTTATCGCGGTTCCATTCGCAGTCTTAACAGAGCCTGTGATGGTTTTACTCGTTTTGCTCAGGGTGATGGTGCCGAAATCCTTTTCAGCACTGTCGCTGGAATTAATACTGAAAGTATAAACTGACAACGGCTCGACCCCCGTATAATCGGGAGGCAAATGAAACTCGATGCCATANCTGGTTTCAGANACGGTGAGACTGAAGTCGCCGTTCGAGTCAGTCTCCCCATCATACTCCTTGGGATCGCTTGAATCCCAATCGAAGTGCCCATCCCCGTCACTGTCCTCAAATATCCAAAAATGAACTCGCGATGCCGGCTTGCCATCCGGTTTGAGAAGCCGGCCAAAAACATTGGCCGACGCGAGAGTTAAATCCTGCGTCTTCGTTTCACCGCCCGNAAGAGGAACNTTCACCTCCGTNGACTTGCTGTATTTCTGATAAGCCTCCACACCACTCGGCGGTTCTGCCGACAGGACGTAAGAGTTATCGGGTAGTTTGGGGAAGCTATAATTNCCATNGTTGTCCGTCTGGGTTTCAGCNAATACCAGCCAATCCTTGCTCCTTAACTCAACAGAGGCCCTTGGCACTNCCTCCAGGGCTGCAGTCTTCACCGAACCGGAGATGATTCCCGTGCCNCCATAATCGAACGATTTATCGACCTGAAACGCCAACATGAAATTAATGTCTTCCAACGTTTGACCCGCAACAACCGTGATCGTGGCACCATCCGACCATGAGGCACTCGAGACACTATCGGCTCCAGTGTAGAAGGACTCNGGATAATTTGGCCACGACTCAGCCATAACCTTCCATGTTCCCTCGGGGGCCTTGACTGTGTACTCCTTCGTCGAAACATCAATCTGGACATTCAAATGCCTCCACTCACCCCACTCCTCATTGGCGCCCCGCAAAATGACAGAATACCAATCGCCGGAGAATACGCCTGTGTCCTTGTCCACCACCTTACCCTTTATGATGCCGGTGGGGGCACCGGCTAGGTCGAAGTTGATGTTGGCCAGCGGACTCCCTGTGGTATGAGCTTTTGTGATTGAGATGGTGTCAGCATCGTCAAAGCTGGTGGTGCCGTAGGTGCCATCGCCGTTGTCCTTAAAGTAACTGGTAACGTAAGCACCATCCCAGAAATGGATTTTCACCTTGTAGCTACCCGTGGGTGCCACCATGGAGTAGTTGTCATTGTGAGATTGGGTCGACTCATTCCAATTGCGATCAAATTGGCCGGGCCAATACATTACATCTTCGTCGGTCGGATCGTGCAATGTGATCTCGGGCCATCCAATATCGGCTGTTGCGTCACTGGTATCCTTGAGCAGCCCGGTTATCGTACCGGATGGTGCAGCGCCCAATTCAAAGTCGATCGTCTGTGTGGCATCGGCGGTAATGGTAACAGGCGTTGCTGCCTCCCATGTCAGCACATCACTGTGAAACTCTGATTNATANGTTGATTGGTGTGAGAACGCCTTGATCTTGTAGCTGCCCACCGGCAGTTCGATGGTATATGCTCCACTATTCCAGGATGTTGTGTTGGTTCTCGCAATCGGCTCATCCCCNAAAGTGTACTCCGCTGGGAACACATGAATTTCGATGAACCCGTAGTCCTGCGGTTCGACATATCTGCTCGCTGGATCAGTGGGATCAAAACTCTGGGATACTTCATCACCATCCATCATCCCATCGCCGTCTGTNTCGGCCACCATCGGATCGGTCCCGGTAGTATTCGGCCCGCCATAGGTACCGTCATTTGTCTCTACCCCATCTGAAAGCCCATCTTCGTCAGAATCCCATTTATTTGGATCGGTGCCTAATGCCGCCTCCTCCGCATTGGTTAGACCGTCTCCGTCACCATCCTGATTGCCACTGCCTCCACCGCCAATATCATGATGGCCACCTTCATCGCCTTGCCACATTCTGTCATTAATAAATTCTATGTTGGCATCCCCAGGGGTCAGTGAACTAGAGTCGATATTGTCGGNAAANCCAGAATCGAAAGGTCCTGATAACAGACTAANTGCAGCCATAGCATCAGGTATTGAAAAACCGAGTTNAGTTATAATTGAGTCTTGAACTCCAAAGTCAGAAGCCCCGTTTCCTGTCATCTCCCCGAATCCATCCANGCCTAAATTGTAGGATTGAAAATTTTCCACCAACAAGACCTGCATGGCACCCATGACAAATGTATCGATACTGACAACATCCACTTTTTTCTGGTCGGGAATATCCACTCCCGAATTGTCCTCAAAAGCAGTAATGATATCCGCAACCTGTGCAGGTGTGGCACCCAGATCCCCGGCAAAATCAGAATCCTGTTGCAAGTTTGAAAACAACGCCGTGACTGCCGGGTCACTACCCTGGCCCGCTGTGAGTTTGCCACCGGAAATAATATCCACCGCAGCTTCAAAATAATCATCAAACCAGTTTCCTCCATGGTTATCATATATGCCTGACGGATTCATCCTGGCTATGGTTCGCCCGGCACCGGAAGAATTATCCGCATCTTCAAAACTGATCGTTCCGCTCAGAGTACCAGTTGCCATTCCTGCATCCTGGCTTAAAGCATCCTCGTCAATGCGCAAATCAGGGTATAACTTAAAATCGATTGTCCCGTCATATTGTGANCCGCCAATATACAANTTGATGTCACCCGTTGAAGAATCTGCGGCGACTCTNATCTTTGTAGCTTTTTTAGGCCTATAAACGCCGTTGTAGAATTGCCTNGGATAATTTTTCCCGTTGGANNCCCCNNCAACNCCAAGCACATANGTTCCTGGTGCCACTTTCACCTTGTACTGCCCGTTCNATTNATCGTAGNCNNTCTCTATNGGNTCAGNAAAATAGTCCCACAGGTTATCCTCCGTGATTTTCTCGTTATCCGGCACTGAGAAAAGCTCCACATAAGACCATCCGGAAAGAATTTGGTCTTGCTCGTCAACAATGTCGCCAGTGATCGTGGCGAACTTGGCACGAGTCATGGAAAAATCGATGCTGGATGCAGTCTGACCCTGCAGCACCGATACCACAGACGCATCACCCTTGCTGGTNACACCGTTGTAATAAACTGTGTCAAAAGGGATCNCCTCCGAAGCCTCGTCGGTCCAAACTTTTAACCTCATGATATAATCTCCGGAAGGGAAACTCAGTGAATAGGCCCCTGTCGTGGAATCAATATCGTCACTGCCAAGCCAGAGATAGTAGTCAGGCCAACTGTTTATCGGCTTGCCCGCAGTGTCTGCCTTGAAAATCTGAAACTCGGCATCATCTGTGATTGGGCTTCCGGTTCCGGCGTCCGTCAAATTCCCGCTAATGGTACCAATTGGCTGTCTCGTCAGTTTGAAATCAACCCCATCCGTCAACCGATTATTGGCCACCTTAATCAGGGTGCCTGCTTCAAAGTCAGTCGCCCCGTCATAAAATGATTCCACATAGGCTGGTTCGTGGGGATGAAACATCACCTTGTATTTGCCCCTCGGCAGGTCCAGCGAGTAGGTGTTGCCCTTGGTGTCAAAACTCCAGCCTCCAAATTCCCAAAGATCAACCCAGTCCCAGTGCTCGTCGAACACCTCAAACCATCCATCGACAAATGTGCCGGCAGTATCCTCTACCTTACCGGTGATTCTCCCGAATCGTTCGCTGGTCACGTTCAATTCACCGTCACCCGCCCAATCCCAAGTGCCCCCTCCGAAATCCCACCAGTCGACTGGACCCTTCACCTCGCAAATGTAACGGTGCTTGTTGGAAGCACCTGAAACATTTTGAAGAACCAAAACTTCCCCCGTGGTGTATATCTCAATCTTACCTCCCATTCCCGGGTGATTCGCACAATGATAATACAACACATTGGGAGCGTCGGTTGGCACATTGAATACTAGTGAATTACTCGAGGATGTGACACCGGAATTGTATTCATTATTTTTAGCTCCAACTTCCCAATTGGAGGTGCCTGTCGTGGATAGATAAAAGGGGTGCGTTGCCGTTGCGAACCCGGAGAGATTGAAGGTATACGATTTATCCCTGTAAAGGTACAACGTTGGAGCATCGACGGCCACACCCACACCGCCGCCACTTCCATTAGTCATATGAAATGTATTTTNACTTGNGAATTTTGANTTTTCNACNGCCACGTTAATAATCGGGCTGGCATTAACCACACTGAAGGGGAACTCGACCCAGTCCAGNGTCGGNAACNCCACGCCGGNCACANNNTCCTNNTGTCCATCCACATCTTTTTTCCACCTGTAATCGGTCGCCGACTCGGCGCGGACCGTGAACGCTGCGTTGCCCCCATCNCTNGCAGTGACCGATGTTACCATTTTAGTGATGCGATATTCACCATCAGCATCCGAATCCACCATTTGCCCCTTCCACTCCCATGTCGATGTTGGCTTCAGGCCGGTGCCGGCATCGATTTGCCCAAGGGTTGCCGTGAGAGAATGGTCGAACCTATCCACCGTTCGTAGTTGCATGTTGTAGTGATTCGTATCGGGCAAATTATCGTCAATCCCAAAAACTTCCCACCTCTTGCCTGTAAACAAAAAAGATTCAGCCTTGGAGCCCACATCCGCCACCAAGTCCAGAGCTACGATATCACCAATGATGGNNTAATCCCCATTCTCCATATCCANCTCGTCCAATCCCAACACCCTAAGAACGAGTTCGTTGCCTGCCCCCTTTTGCTCCATGAAGATGATTGAATGATCCGGTAACGGTTCGACAACAATATTGTCGGAAACAAAAACCCAGTTTCCGCTACTACTGAAGCTTTCCGTCAATCTCAGGCGACCGTTATTACCGCTGCTATTGTTTTTCTCCTGGGCGATATCGGGAATCCAAGCACTACCATTATTGGCCGCAATAGAAAAAAGCTCTCCTTGATGGATGCGGGTTCCATCCGTTCCAACGTGATAGAATCGTTCGAGTTGGGATGCAGTGTCAAAGACCTGCCAGTCGGGATCATCCACCAAGTTTATCCCGGCATTACCTTCTGAAGTCACGACCAGTTTACGGACAGCTTGGTTGTTTGATGTGCTTGTCTCTTCTTCTCTGTAGTGGATTTCAACCTCAATCCCATATTGTTCATGTCGCCACTTGGCCTTTCGATTGGCATCCTCTCCAAAGTTTACCGCAGTAAATGGCAAGTCTTCGGACGCGGTCACCTCCTGTACAATCACCGTCCTCATTAAGGTCGTGCCTATATTGCCTGCCGCGTCAATCGAGTTGTAGTAGATCACATAGGTACCCGGAGTACCCATCTGCACCGAACCGCTGGTTGTCACCATCTCCGTTCCATCCGACAAACCACTCACACTAGTACCCACATCCACAAACGTGTCAGTTACCAAAATCGTCTCCACGGAGTTACCCTGTAATACGATGGTCGGCGCCACCGTATCCACGATCAAATCACTAGTCTCTGCCAGGTTACTTCCTACACTGAAACTGGCCATCTCATTACCCGATGAATCCGACAATGTACCAGAAGTCAGGGCTATCCCGCTCACCGTCAAATCACTGCTAATATCCCCACTCTGCACCGTGTACGTTCCTGTTGCACTCGTCACTCCCCCAATCTCATTAATCGTTACTGTCTGATCCGTCGATCCAGTCTCCAGTGTCACCACAAGGTCGCCGCCGATTAAAAACACAGTTTCGCTAAAGTTCACCGTCACCTCAATCTCATCCCCAGCCATGTAACTCCCATCCGTCGTCTCCGAACTCACACTCGTGATGCTCGGTGCCGTGGTGTCCACTACGTTCACGATTCTTACCACTGAGTCGGCTGCGTTCCCGTTGGCGTCACTCACGCTGTAGGTCACGCTGTAGCTGCCCACCGTATCGGTGTTCACTGTACTTACGCTCGTTACGGTCAAACTGCCGTCCAGGGTGTCGCTCGCACTGGCTCCTGCATCCGTGTAGGCACTCTTGGCTTCCACTGTCTCTGTGGCATTCCCCAGAAGTGTGATCACCGGCTTGGTTGTGTCCACAACACTCACCGTTCTTGTCACCGAGTCGGCTGCGTTGCCGTTGGCATCACTCACTCTGTAGGTCACGCTGTAGCTGCCTACTACATCCGTGTTTACTGTGCTTAAACTGGTTACGGTCAAGCTTCCGTCCAGGGTATCACTCGCACTGGCCCCTGCGTCTTTGTAGATGCCCTTGGCTTCCACTGTCTCTGTAGCATCGCCCAGAAGGGTGATCACTGGCTTCGTCGTGTCCACCACACTCACTGTTCTTACCACCGGATCCGCTGGGTTGCCGTTGGTGTCACTCACGCTGTAGGTCACTGTGTAACTGCCTAATACATCCGTGTTCACTGTGTCTACGCTCGTCACTGAACCGGTCAAATTCCCATCCA